>JBMZDY010000209.1:0-3892 GCA_049614585.1 Oceanihabitans sp. | reverse complement strand
TTATTATATAAGTGAGCATCTAGATTACGACCTTACTTATAGAGAGTTATCTAGAGATTTAAATTACCCAGATCACGATACTATTTTAAAAGCTTTTACAAGATTTACCTATACTTTACATAAAAATAATATTAATTTTTTAGACCATTCTCCGGGAAATACTTTAATAAAAAAAGTAGGAGATAGCTATCAATTTTTTCTTGTAGATTTAAATAGAATGGAGTTTAAACCTATGGATTTTGAAACTAGAATTAAAAACTTTGCACGTTTAACAGTTCATGAATCGATGGTAAAAACCATGAGTGCTGAGTATGCTAAAGTTGCTAATGAAGATTTTGATACTGTGTTTAAACTAATGTGGAAAGAAACAAATGACTTTCAAAATAGCCATAACCGAAGAAGAGATTTAAAAAAGAAGTTAAAATTTTGGAAAAAATAATACTTCTTCAAGTATATGTTATTTTCTTCCTTTACGCAGTAACCATAGTTTTACATAACGCATAAATATTACATATGCTTGTATGGTACCAATACTTAAACCTACAACGCCATCTCGAAATCCGCTTTGTAAAATATAATGTTTAAAAAAGCCCCAAAAAGGTTTTATAACAAAGTGATATGGAGTTAAGGTTCCTGTTTTTTTGTCGTAATCTTTTGCTTGCCACCAAGCATAACGATTCATTTTTTCTAAATACTTATCGAAAGTAATGTAAGTGTTGTGGTAAAGTTTATTTTTTAAATTACCAACAGTGCCTTTGGTAATAATTTCTGCATGTACATGTTTGTCTTCGTAAGTACAAAAATCGCGCTTAAATAAACGAATAACACTATCGTTTCGCCAACCGCTATAATGCACACGTTCACCCATAAAATGATTCATTCTGCCCATCCAATATGCAGTATGTTTAGGGTTTTTAAGTATTTCTAATATTTCTGTTTTCAACTCTGGTGTAACCCGTTCGTCTGCATCTACTAGTAAAATCCATTCGTGTTTTGCTTGTGGTATTGCCCAGTTTTTTTGCGAAGCAGAGTATTGGTATTCTCTTCGAATTACTTTGGTGGCTAGTTCTTGTGCTTTTTCAAAAGTACCATCTGTACTTAAACTATCTACTACCAAAATTTCATCGGCAAAACTTACCGATGCTATAACAGCTTCAATATTATGAATTTCGTTTCCTGTAGGAATGATAGCAGTAATTTTAACCATTATTTTTTGTTCTTGTATATGCTTTGTTAAAACTTTTAAAAGTAAAGTAATTTAATCGTTTTCGCATTTTATATTTTCGAATCAAATTTAAGGGTTTCGATTTTAAGTAGCTTTTATCTTGGTGTAAAAAATCGATACTAGCATTAATTACTCTTTGACTAGATTTACCATCAAAATATGGATGCAATTCATTAATATATTGCTCTATGTTTTTAACTAATTCTTCGGAATAATTTAATGCTTTATGAAACGCAGCTTCTATTTGATTAGCGTTTTGGGTGTGTATTAAATAGTTGTGATTAAAAGTATGGTTAAAAGCAACTACTGGTTTTTTTTGTAATAAAAACTCTTGTATTGCCGAAGTTGTATCGGCAAACATAAGGTCTGCTTTTTTATACAATGGAACCAAATCTGTAGTGTTATAAAAAGTAAAGTTTTTATTAGTTATAGATTTCCATTTGTCTACAATATGCTTTGGTAATTTAGGATGAAGTACCATTATAAAATTAAAAGCTCCTATACTAGATAGGTGTTTTATTTTATGGTAAACGGCATCGTTATAAGCTAAGCTTAAACGTTCGGTAAAAGTAGAAGCAATCATAATAGTATTGCTAATTTCTTTTTTTTCTATAGGAAACAAAGGGTCTACTTTACTCCAACCAGTTTCTATAACTTCAAAGCAAGGTTGTTTTTGTTGTTGTGCTTTAAACCCTTTTGTAGTAGAAGGCCCTTGGGTACAATAAAGATCGAAAAAACCACGTATTCTAAAATGTGCAAAAGTATCTTTTTTTGTTGGTCTTTTTTCTGCATTAAAGCCATGAAATATTTGCACTTTTAGGCCTTCAAAAAAATCTGGAACACTATCTGTAGCAGCTAGTATAATATCTGGATTATAGTCTAGTGCTTCTTCAATTGTTTGTAGGCTATTTTTTTTGCTCTGTATTGCTTTTTTGCCTTCGTCAATATCTGCAAACCACTTTACGGTATAGCCTTGTTTTAGAATTTCTTTTTCTAGCGGAAGCCCTATTGGTACAGCATAACTATACGATATGTATATTAAAAATTTGTATTGCATTTTATTGCATTCGTTTTTCTAGCCACGCAATTATATAATTTAAAATAGGAGTAGGGCAAAGGTCTAAACTTTGCATACCAAGAAACAATTTCTTTTTGCCTTTTTTATTTAATTTAAATTTATACCATGCTAAGGGTTTTTTATACGACCTAAAGTACATTAACTGTAAATTACTTTGCATAACACAGGTTTTGTTTTTTATTTCTAGGTGATTTGCTAGTCCTTGTGGTGTATATTGTGTTGGGTTTCTAAATTTATGTTTTATATTATTAATAAGCACATCGGGATTTTCTTTAAAATACTTTTCGAAAGTAGATTTGCGTAACGGATGTGGTGTATGTTTAAAGTTATAATATGTATTGAAACCTAATAGTTTTGCAGCATTTTGCTGTATTGACTTATGGCCTGCTTTTTTCTTTTTCTTAAGCTTTTTATACAAGATATCTTTATCAAATTTCAACCATTTCCCTCTTAATATTGGGTGTCCGTTTTTATAAAAATCGCTTGGTTTTGTTGGGTTTATTAGAAAGAAATCGTCGTTAAAATATAGAAAATGCTCTGCTAAATCTGGTATTCTATACATGCAGGTTTCTATAGGTCTGCAATTAAAAACAGGCAAATATTTTTCAAAACCAGAAAATATTACACTGTGATCTACAATAGATACTTTTTGGTAAGTTGCAGATTTATCTTTTAAAAAACTTGGTGTTTGGTTATCTGTAATTACAAATACATTTCTAATGTATGGCGCATATTTTAGTATAGAATCTATAGTAAATTTAATTTCATTTACTTGATCGTATCTAGTTCTAAATTTTTTTGATTTTAATTTTTCGGTGTTTTTAATGTAGGGTAATATTTTTGCTTTATGATTGGCGTCATTACCATCTACCCAAAGTATTACTGCATCTATTGGCCCATTATTAGCATTGGTATTCGTCATATAAAAATGGTTAGCTAGTGGTTAATTAAAATTAGTAATTACTTTTTGACCTTTTTTTAATTCTGGAAGTTCAAAATAATCACCAATAATTTTGTTATACTTATCTGGGTAAAAATCTTTTCGTCCATCAGAAGGATAAAAAGTCATTTCACCAAAAATAGCATTTCCATTTATAGAATAAAAATCTACTCGAACAAAAGGGAAGTTTTCTGCTAATTTTTCAGATAGCTTAATCATTTCACTATAGTTACTTGGTTTTTCAATTGTACTAACTATATCTTTATTTTTAGATTTTTTTCGAAAAGGCAAAAGGTTAAAATCTATATCGTAACAACCCTGTTGGTGGTTGGTGTCTCTTTCTAAGTGTACATCTGCAAATTTTACAACACCGTTAAAACAATAAAATTTATAATCGGTAAGCGAGCATTTTCCTTCTTCAATTAATGTTTTTTCTACTAATAATCTTGGTTCTACATCTTTGTAAGCCCATTCTTGCCCCATACGATAGTATTGGTTTTTTTGCAACCACTTATTAAAAACCGTTTTTGTTTTATTAATATCTAACTTGTTTTTATTGGTAACAATTAAGTTGTAACTACTTGCATGGGTTGCTTTTACAACAAAATTATTAGGTAGTTTGCTAAATGGAACGTCTTTGGCTTTTGTA
>JBMZDY010000208.1:0-3902 GCA_049614585.1 Oceanihabitans sp. | reverse complement strand
TTAGCTTCAAATTTAATTTCGGCATAATCTAAATTATTAATTTCGCTAATTATCTCAGTGTCTTGTGGTGGTACTAATTGTCCGCCATCTTGCCAATATACTTTAAATCCGTTGTATTCTGGAGGGTTGTGAGATGCAGTAAGTACAATACCGCAGTGGCAATCTAATTTTTTTAATGCATAAGAAAGCTCTGGAGTTGGGCGTAAATCTTCAAATAGAAATACTTCAATATTATTTGCCGAAAATACGTTTGCTACTATTTTTGCTAGCGTTTTACTATTGTGTCTACAATCGTATGCTATTGCAACTTTTAATTTTTGATTAGGAAAAGTTCTATGCATATAATTGCTTAATCCTTGCGAGTTTTTTCCTAAAGTATATTTGTTAATTCTATTGGTACCAATGCCCATAATACCACGCATTCCACCGGTTCCAAATTCTAGATCTTTGTAAAAAGATTCTTTTAATTCGTTAGGGTTTGTAGCGATTAAATCTTTTATATAAGCTTGCGTATTGGTATCGAAAGCAGGAGTAAGCCATGTATTTACGCGTTTTAATAAATCGGGTTCTATAAAAATCATTGTTTGTGTTAAAATTAAGTTGCTAAAATACAGAAATACAAAAACCGAAAGATTAAAAAGGCGTTAAAAATTTAAAGCTTCTTTAATTAAATATCGATTTTTATCGGTTTTGTTTCTTAAAATAATTTCACCTAAAAACCCAGCAACAAAAAACTGCGTACCAATAACCATGGTTACAAGTGCAATATAAAATGGAGGGCGTTGGGTAATAAGTCTTCCAGTTGGATTAATAAAAAGTTTGTCGATTCCTAAATATAGTGCAAACGAAAAACCTATGGCAAACATTAAAAAACCTAAAGCACCAAATAAATGCATGGGTCTTTTACCAAATCGAGAAATAAACCAAATGGTTATTAAATCTAGAAAACCGTGAACAAAGCGGTCCATACCAAATTTGGTTTCTCCATATTTTCTAGCTTGATGTTGAACTATTTTTTCACCAATTTTATTGAAACCTGCATTTTTGGAAAGTACTGGAATATATCGATGCATTTCGCCATTAACATCTATGTTTTTAATTACTTCTTTATTGTATGCTTTTAAGCCACAATTAAAATCGTTTAGTTTTACACCAGATGTTTTTCGAGCGGCCCAATTAAATAGTTTTGAAGGTAAGTTTTTTGCGAATAAAGAATCGTATCGTTTCTTTTTCCAGCCAGATACTAAATCGAAACCTTCCTGTATTATCATATTATACAGTTCTGGGATTTCGTCTGGATTATCTTGTAAATCGGCATCCATAGTAATTACCACATTTCCTTCAGCTTTTTTAAATCCTGCGTGTAATGCTTGCGATTTACCAAAGTTTTTAGAAAACCGTATGCCTTTAATATTGGGATCTTTTTTAGATAATTCTTGAATGGTTTTCCAAGAGCTATCTGTACTGCCATCATCAATAAAAATAATCTCATAAGAAAAACGATTGGATTGCATAACTTTTGCAATCCAATCTTGTAATTCTGTTAAAGATTCTTGTTCGTTAAGTAGTGGTATGACTACAGATATATCCATGTATTATACTTCTTTTTTCATTGCAAGTCCAGCAATAAGCGAATAGATTAATCCAAAAAATGCGCTTAATGCTATAAACATTGCACTACCAAGAATTGGGTTGCTAAATTTTTCTACCCACACCATTTGTTGGTCTACAAGTTCTTCGGTCATATTTGGTGCTTCAAGCATTTTTTCGCGAACCATTTCCATTGCTTGTCCTTGAAATTCTGGGTCTATTATATAGTTGAATATTAATCCATAAACTGCAAAAACTAATGCGCTTATAACAGCAATTATTAACCCTACTTTAATTGCTTGACTAAGACTTAATAGGTTTGCGTTTGCTTTTTTATATTGGCTTATTGCATATATAATAGTTACCGGAAATATAATATAATATAAATACATTGGCCATTGCTCGCCTTTAAGTTGCATGCCTGTAACATACATTACAACACTAATTAGAATTAAAATTAATCCTAACACTACACCATAATTACGTGCAAAACTTCCAGGTGAAGACACTTGATTTTCCATAATATATTTTTGATTTTTTAGTTTATAGTTTGTTAGTAAACAAATATACTAAAACGTTACAATTTATTTGCGATTAAGCGGGATTCTTGCTAAAAAAGAAACAGAATAATTAGCAGTTATTACAATAAACTTCTTAATTTTACCAAACAAACAAGATTTAAAGTTGTTTTTAATCAAAATAATTTCAAAAAAAGATTGTACGTTTGTAAAAAATACTTAAATTTGCACCTCGAAAAATAGTAAGCTTAACAAGATGAAAAAAGGTATACACCCAGAAAATTATAGATTAGTAGCATTTAAAGACATGTCTAACGAAGACGTATTTTTAACAAAATCTACTGCAAACACAAACGAAACTCTAGAAGTAGATGGTGTTGAATATCCATTAATAAAAATGGAGATTTCTAGAACTTCTCATCCATTTTACACTGGTAAATCTAAATTAATAGATACAGCTGGACGTATCGATAAGTTTAAAAACAAATACGCAAAATTCAAGAAATAATTTTTTTGAAAATAGATACTTAAGCCTTTCATTTACTTGAAAGGCTTTTTTTGTTTTAATATTTAAACTATTTTTGAAAACAATAAAATGTTTTACCCATGAACTATATTCTTTTTGATGGACCTGCAAGAAACCAATTATTGCCATTTACCTATACGCGCCCAGTTGCCGATATTCGTATTGGTATATTAACCATTCGCGAAAAGTGGGAGAAAAATTTGGGTGCTACAACCACAACGATAACCGAAGATTATTTAGCAGATAAATTTCCTATGGTGGAAATGGAGAATAATATAATGATAAATGCTTCTTACCTACCAAACATAACAATAGTTACTTTAATACAAGACTTGCAAGAAAATCAAGCAATTTTTAATGGTGAAGATGTGATTGCTTTTTATACAAAAGAAGCACAAGAAGATATCGACCTTAGTACCTACGAGGCTATCGAGTATAACGATGAAATATTAAAAATTGAAAATACTTGGGATATCTTTTCCAATAACGGAAAAGCAATTACTGAAGATTTTGCCTTATTAACTTACCAGCGTAAATCTCAACCAATTCCTAGCTCTAACAATATAATAGCAGCCGAAAATATTTTTATAGAAAAAGGAGCAAAATTAGAATATGCTACATTAAACGCGAGTACTGGACCTATATATATTGCCAAAAATGCAGAAATTATGGAAGGTAGTATAATTCGAGGACCATTTGCTTTATGCGATTCTGCTACCGTAAAACTAGGAGCAAAAATTTATGGTCCAACTACTATAGGGCCACATAGTAAAGTTGGAGGCGAGGTGAATAACTCGGTTCTTTTTGGGTATTCTAATAAAGGGCATGACGGGTTTTTAGGAAATTCGGTAGTTGGTGAATGGTGTAATTTAGGAGCAGATACCAATAATTCAAACCTTAAAAATAACTATGCCGAAGTGCGATTATGGAGTTATGAAACAGAAGGTTTTGCTAAAACAGGATTACAGTTTTGTGGACTAATGATGGGCGACCATAGTAAATGTGGTATTAATACCATGTTTAATACAGGCACAGTTGTTGGCGTTAGTGCAAATATTTTTGGAAGTGGTTTTCCTAGAAATTTTGTGCCAAGTTTTTCTTGGGGCGGCGCTAACGGGTTTACAACCTATTTAACAAAAAAATCTTTTGAAGTTGCTAAAGTAGTTATGCAAAGAAGGGAAATAGAATTTACAGCACAAGATGAAGCTATATTAGAACATGTATTTAAAGAGTCCACAAAGTGGCGTACCAAATAAATTTTAAAAATT
>JBMZDY010000207.1:0-3909 GCA_049614585.1 Oceanihabitans sp. | reverse complement strand
TTGTTCTATGTTATTAAAAAGTTGGTCTATTTGATCTTCTTTCATCGTATTAGGTATTGTAGTTTGTAACAACTTGTAATTTTTGTCTTAAACTTGATTTTGCTCTAGATACTGTAGTTCTACAGTTTGCATAGGTTACATTTAATATTTTACTCATTTCTTCATAATCGTATCCTTCTATAAGGTGTAGTGTTAAAGCAATTCTGTAATTATCTTTTAGTAGTTCCATGGTTTCTAAAACTTGTTTTGCTTTAAGGTTTGTAATGGTATAATCGGTTGCAATTCCTTGGTTGTCTTCTACTTTATAAATTACATCGTCTAAGGCTATATCTTGGTGTTTACTATTTTTATTATAATGGTAAATACTATTGTTAATTACTATTCGTTTTAACCAAGCACCAAAAGTTTGTGTGTCTTTTAATGTGTCTAGTTTTGTAAAAGCAGTTAAAAACGAATCTTGCATGATATCTTCGGCTTCAAACCTGTCTTTTACAATTCTAAGTGCTACATTAAACATCGCTTTATAGTAACGATTGTAAATTTCCAATTGTGCAAATTGGTTTTTTTCTTTACATAGCACTAAAAGTTGTTCTATATTTTGGTTTGTTAGTGTCAAATAGTTTTAATCGATGGTTATAATAAAGAGTTTGGTAAATATAAATTGTTACAGTTTATTCAAAAAAAAATTAAACTTAATTCTATTAGTATGGCATATTAATTGACTTTTAATACTAGATTATATTAGCGCAATACTGTTGTAATATGCTGTTATTTAGCTGTATGCTCGTAAATAAAATACTAATTAAATACAAAAATAAGGATGTTGTTATTTTAATAAATGACATTATGACTTAAATATATATATGAAAAAATCTAGTTTAATAGGTCTTGACAGTTTGTCATTACAGGATTTCGATGAAAATTCAGAATTAATTCCTTTAATGACACCAGAAGACGAAGAAAAAATAAACAAAGAAAAATTACCAGAAACCTTACCAATACTTTCGTTGCGAAATACGGTTTTGTTTCCTGGCGTAGTAATACCAATTACTGCCGGAAGAGATAAGTCTATTAAGTTAATTAACGATGCCAATAAAGGGAGCAAAGTAATTGGTGTAGTTTCACAAAAAGACGAAGCTGTAGAAGATCCAAAAACTGCAGATATATACGAAACTGGTACAGTTGCAAGAATATTACGTGTTTTAAAAATGCCAGATGGTAATGTAACCGTAATTATACAAGGTAAAAAACGTTTTAAAGTAGCAGAAGTAATTACCGAAGAGCCTTACATGAATGCTACCATTCGGGAAGTGCCAGAAGCAAGACCAGCACAAAACAATAAAGAATTTGAAGCAATTATTGGTTCTATTAAAGACCTTGCATTGCAAATAATTAAAGATAGTCCTAATATTCCTAGCGAAGCTTCTTTTGCTATTAAGAATATAGAAAGCAATTCTTTTTTAATAAATTTTGTTTCTTCAAACATGAATCTTTCTGTAAAAGAAAAACAAAGTTTGTTAGAAAATAACGATCTTAAAGAACGTGCTTTAGAAACATTAAAGTACATGAATATCGAGTTTCAAAAATTGGAATTAAAAAACGATATTCAATTAAAGGTTCAAACCGATATGAACCAGCAACAACGCGAGTATTTTTTACACCAACAAATGAAAACCATTCAAGAGGAATTAGGTGGTGTAAATAATGGTCAAGAAATTGACGAGATGAAAGCGCGTGCAAAAAAGAAAAAATGGAACGAAATAACTGCTAAGCATTTTAATAAAGAAATTGCAAAAATGCAGCGAATGAATCCGCAAGTTGCAGAGTATTCTATACAACGTAATTACTTAGACTTGTTTCTGGATTTGCCATGGAATGAATTTAGCAAAGATAAATTCGATTTAAAACGAGCTAAAAAAATATTAGATAGAGACCACTATGGTCTAGACGATGTTAAGCGTAGAATAATTGAACACCTAGCAGTTATTAAATTACGAAACGATATGAAGTCGCCTATTATATGCCTTTATGGACCTCCTGGAGTTGGTAAAACTTCGCTTGGAAAATCTATAGCCGAAGCGCTTGGTAGAGAATATGTGCGAATGTCGTTAGGTGGTTTACGCGACGAAGCAGAAATTCGTGGCCATAGAAAAACCTATATTGGTGCAATGCCAGGAAGAATTCTTCAAAGTTTAAAAAAAGCAGGAACCTCAAATCCTGTATTTGTTTTAGACGAAATAGATAAGCTATCTAGTTCGCATCAAGGCGATCCGTCTTCAGCAATGTTAGAAGTTTTAGATCCAGAACAAAATAGTGCTTTTTACGATAATTTTTTAGAAATGGGTTACGACCTATCTAAAGTTATGTTTATAGCAACCTCAAATAGCTTGTCAACCATTCAGCCTGCATTACGCGACCGAATGGAAATAATAAACGTAACCGGTTATACTATAGAAGAAAAAGTAGAAATTGCAAAAAGACACTTGTTGCCAAAACAATTAAAAGAACATGGTTTAACCGATTTGCAATTAAAAATTGGAAAAGCACAATTAGAAAAAATTGTTGAGGGCTACACCAGAGAATCTGGTGTTCGTGGACTAGAAAAGCAAATAGCTAAAATGGTAAGATATGCAGCCAAAAATATAGCTATGGAAGAGGAGTATGATGTAAAAGTAACTAACGAAGTTATTATTGAAGTGTTAGGTGGTCCAAAATTAGAACGCGACAAATACGAAAACAATAACGTAGCTGGCGTAGTAACTGGATTAGCATGGACCAGAGTAGGTGGCGATATTTTGTTTATAGAATCGATACTGTCTAAAGGAAAAGGAAGCATGACTATTACTGGTAATCTTGGTAAGGTTATGAAAGAATCTGCAACCATTGCTATGGAATATATAAAAGCAAATGCAGAAAATTTAGGAGTAAATCCAGATGTATTCGATAAGTATAATGTGCATATACACGTTCCAGAAGGTGCAACACCAAAAGACGGACCAAGTGCAGGAGTTACTATGCTTACTTCGCTAGTATCTTTATTTACACAACGTAAAGTAAAAAAGAGTCTTGCAATGACAGGAGAAATTACATTAAGAGGTAAAGTATTGCCAGTAGGAGGTATAAAAGAAAAAATACTTGCAGCTAAAAGAGCAAAAATTAAAGAAATTTTACTTTGTGAAGACAACCGAAGAGATATCGAAGAAATAAAACAAGAATATTTAAAAGGCTTAACTTTTCATTATGTATCCGAAATGAAAGATGTTATTGATATTGCAATTACAACTGCCAAAGTAAAGAACTACAAAAAACTGTAAATGAAAATATTATTCCTACCAAGTTTGTTATTCTTTACTGCAATAACATTTGGTCAATCTAATGTCATGTCGCCAATAATTGTAGATGGTAAACCAGCATTTATTAATACCAATACTGGGGAAATTGTTTATAATAGTGAAGCAGTAAAAGAAAGCAATAATATTTCTAAAACAATTAGTAATAACGATGCGCCTTCAGAAATTGCACAAAACCACGAGCATCTTGTAGTAAAAGGGGAAACCTTATTTGCTATTGCAAAAAAATATAAAACCTCGGTTGCAGTAATTAAAGAAAAAAATAATTTAGTTACCAATACTATAAAAGTAGGCCAATTGTTATTTGTTGATACCAGTAATATGTTGGCTGAAGCTAATAAAACATATATAACAATAGAAAAAAATAACACGTTATATAGTATTGCAAAAAATAATCAAACAACGGTTTCTAAGCTTAAAACACTAAATAATTTGCAGTCTAATATTATTAGAATCGGGCAAAAATTGCAAATACAATAAAAATATTTAATGTTAATATGCGTTTTAAGATAGATTTAGTTACTTTGCACCTATATGATTAAAAAAATATTTCCGTTTT
>JBMZDY010000206.1:0-3913 GCA_049614585.1 Oceanihabitans sp. | reverse complement strand
TTAAAGAATGGAAATACAAAAAATAAAAAAACCATTGACTATAAATTACTATTTGAAAAAACCCTAAGGGATACAAACCTTTTAGTATGGTTGTAAAAACCATATAAAAAATTAAAGTAAAAAACACCAAAGACATACTAGTTATCTTGCCTCTTTTAAGTAATTGATATAAATACAACAAAAGAACCAGCATGCTTATTAGCTCATTATAAACATCGAAAGTAACACCAGATTTAAGTGTTAATCTGTTTATTAATGGCTGGAGTATTAATAAAATTATTACTAGTTTTTTCAAAAGTCAAGATTGGTTTTATCTACATTATTATAATAATCTTTTACAAAATAGCTCTTTTTTATGTTTTCTTCTATTTGTAAATGCTCCTTATTTAAAGATTCTCCTGTTTCTATTTTTGAAGCATACATGTTCTCGATATCAAAATACTTAACCGACAGGTTATCTATGTTAAAAAACAATGTTTTTGCATTAAAAATTGAAGCTTCTACTGCAGTTGTAGAGTATATGGTAATATTATAATTAGAGTATTTTAAAACTTTATAAATGTTGTATTGCGGCAATAAAATACAATTGGTAATCGCAGTATATTTTGAATAATCTAAGGTTATGTTCTTAGGCTTAATTATAAACAACCAATCTGGTTGTGCCATTGCTTGCTTATTAACCCAAGTTAATAGCTCGTGCTCTTTTACGGTTTGTAACGTTACACAAAATATTTTTTTATATTTCTTTTTAAGCTTTTCTAATTCTATATCTTTAAAATGAAGCTGTATATCTTCTAGTTGCAAGCTACCAACTGGTAGAATTTGTGTGCTGCTAAATATAAAATCTTCAGGGATTTTTGTTTTTTCTGTTGTCCCAAATCCTATAAGATAATCTGGGTAGTATAGCGATTCAAAATTATAAACCGAATTGTAAAACTGGTGGTTTTCGCCAATAAAACCATGCTGGGCTTCGTACACTTTAATTTTTTCTAAATGTGCCGCAATAACGATACTCATTTTTGTAAATGAACTTATTAAAAACACAGCTTTAGGCTTTACTTTTTTAAATAAAAATCTGTAAAACGATACTTCGGCAAGTTTTGTTTTTAGCTCCTTTTCTAAGTTAAATTGAAAATTATAATCTTCTTGTATTTTTTGAATTATAGCAGCATCAGATACAGAAACTTTTGTAAATAACGAGGTTACAAAACAACAGCTTTTAAAAATTAAATCGGAGATTACATTTTTGGAATAGGTTTGTTTTTTAGGAAAATGTTGGTCTATTGCCCATTCTATAAACAAAGATTTTTCTTGCCCTACTTTATTTGCCCAAGCATCAAAAAAAACATCGAACTTTTTGTTTTCCTTTTCTAAGGTTCTTTTATCGGCATTATTAAAAAATAAATAATCGTATTTACGCAACTTAAACAAGTGTTTAATGCCATAAAATAAATTTTGTACTAGTTTAACTTTACTTCTTGTTCTTAATTTTGAATTAAAGTTGAATTTTTCTTTAAATATTTCAAAATATACTCGTTGCCTAAGAATTGGCCATGCGCTAAATTGGTTTACTTTTAGCTTATCTACAGGATATTTTTTTTCAATTAAGTGTAGTTCGTTATTATTCTTCATTCTTGCGTAAAACCTTAGCGCGAATATACGATAATATTATATTTTTATTAACCCATACTAAAGGTGTTAATAAAATACCTAAGGTTGCCGTTTTAAGCAAAATTACAAGCCAAATATTAAGGCTGTCTAGATACTCTTGAAAAATATATGGCGTGCAAGAAATTATAAACCCTAAAACAATAAATAATATAATTTTTTTTATTTGATATGGTATGTAGTATAATTTTTGACTAACAGTATATGCTATTAAAGCAAATATACTTTTTGCTAAAATATTTGCTATTGCTGCTCCCATTATACCATACAATGGAATGAAAATAAAATTTAATGCGATATTTATTATTGCTCCAACTCCAGTAATTATAGGTAAGTATTTTGTTTTCTCTAAAAAAAATACATTGCTAAAAGAATAATAAAACCCATTTACTACAAAAGCATATGCTATAAATGGTACTACTGTCCATGCGGTATGAAATGCTTCGTTAGAGATAAGTTTTAATAATTCTGGTGCTAACCAACTTATAGCTGTAGCAAATAAAATATATAGAAGTACAATTTTATTGGTAACATTGGCTATAACATTTTTGTTTTCTTTGGATGCTTTTAACTGTTCGAAAAACCAAGGGCTATATGCCGAGTTTACTCCTAAGGTAATTACGTTTATTAGTTTTCCTATTTGCGACCCTATATCGAACAAACCTACTAGACTTAATGTAGTTAAACTGTTTAATATAATTCTATCGGCTAGATTCATTGCCCAAGCAGATAGATTGTGGGGTAAAATTGGCAAGGCGTACTTTAATACTTTTTTTAACTGCTCTTTATGTAAACAAAACGAAATTTCTTTTAATGCTCCATATATACTGTAAAAAAAGAAAATAACATTAGATATTGCAAGTGCTAGTAATGCTCCTTCTGCTTTAAACTTAAAATAAAGAATAAATAATATGGTTAAAGAAATAATGATAAAAAAGTAAACAAAATCTAATAGCGCTGCTCTATTTGCCTCTTGTTTGGCTTTTAACATAGACTGGTAATAGTAGTATACTGGTTGTGTAGCTACGCTAATTAGTGCTAAAAGTAAATACGGGTAAAAAGGGATATCGTTAAAAAAAGCATCTAAAATAAAGCTTTTAGAAAGCCATAAAAAGCATGCGAAACAGACACTTAATAGCACCACTAAAGTAAAGCTAGAGCCCCAAAGTTTTTTTAAATAGTCTGGGTTATTGTCTTTAAATTCGTAATAGAAATAGGCTGTAGAACCTCTTAAGGAAAGCCCAGCTATTAATACAAAAAACGGGATTGCTGCCATAACAATCCCTAGTATTCCATACTCTTCTGTAGATAATTGTGTGGTATAAAGCGGAATTAAAAAAAATGCAAAGCCTCTTTGTAAAAGCGTAAATAGAGCGTAAATTAAAGAGTTTTTTGCTAACTTTTTTTTGTTTTGAGACATGCTTGATTATATCAATGCTTTAACAACAATTTTTTTTATTTTTTGAATGGTGTTATTTATTACTATTCCTGGCTGATGCACTTCGTGTGGACTAAGCAATATAAAATCTTTTTCGCTTAATGTTTTAAGCTCTGTTACTTCACCAGAAAATAATTCATAATCTCCCTCTTTGTTGTATGCTTCTACAACTTTCATGGTATTAATATTTGCTATTGCAATTTGCTCTTTACCTTCTACTATATATTGAAGATCGTAATATTTTCTATGTGCTTCCCACTTGCCTTCTAATAAAGGATGTGTATCGTATTCTAAAACCAATGCGAAAACATTATCGCCATCTATTTCATGTCTTCCTGCTGCTAAAGCATTTAAATCTTCTGTTTGAAGAAATTTTATTGCCTTGTTTATATATTCGTTTTTATTTAAATAAATATCTGCGTGTTCTATTTTATCAAAAATCATATGTTATTTTTTTAAAAAGTGTTTTTTTAATTTATTTCTTAATGTTCTATGTTTCATTTCTGTAAAATATGCAATTCCTGCAGAGATAACATTTGAAATTAATAAGGACAATAAAAAATACAAATAAGGGCTTTCTTGTGCTTTAAAATTAGAGAATATAAATACAAGTACTGAGTAATGTACTAAATATAATGTAAAGGAATAATCTGCAAAAAATCGAATTACTTTAACAAATCCTTCTTTATAATTAAGGTCTTTAAAGAACTCTATAGAAAACAATAATATAAGCATTAATAATACTGCAAAAACTGGATCGTAAGCAATGTATTTAAAATCTTTTATTATAATTAATGCTTCTCTACC
>JBMZDY010000205.1:0-3933 GCA_049614585.1 Oceanihabitans sp. | reverse complement strand
ATTCGCTAATTAAGTAATTAAATTTTTTCTTTTTATTTGGTTTCGAGTTTTTAAGAATATCTATTGCTTCGGTATAACTTACTCTTTTAAAATTATTATCGATTACAAACTTTAGCTTTTCTATTAATGCCATTTCACTACGTTGGGCTTGTGGCTTTGTTTTTTCTTCGTCTAAAAGACGCTTTTCTAGAAATTCTAAATCTTCTCTATTATTTTCTAACACATAGCTTAATACCGATTTCATAAAGCTTTCTGCCAAATCCATATTTCCAGCCAAATCCATAAAAGCTACTTCTGGCTCGATCATCCAAAATTCGGATAAATGCCTAGAAGTATTTGAGTTTTCTGCTCTAAATGTTGGCCCGAAAGTATATACTTTACCAAGCGACATTGCATAGGTTTCTGCTTCTAATTGTCCAGAAACGGTAAGGTTTGTTTCTTTACCAAAAAAATCTTCTTTAAAATCTACATTTCCTGCTGCATCAACAGGTGCATTTTTTGCATCTAAGCTACTTACACGAAACATTTCTCCTGCTCCTTCTGCATCACTTCCTGTAATAATTGGAGTGTGCATATAGTAAAAACCATTTTCGTTAAAATATTTATGTATTGCAAACGATAGGCTTGAACGCAAACGCATAACTGCACTAAATGTATTTGTTCGCGTGCGTAAATGTGCGTTTTCACGTAAAAACTCGAAAGAGTGCTTTTTAGGTTGAATTGGATAGGTTTCTGGATCGGAATCGCCAAGTATTTCTAGGTTTGTAACTGCTATTTCTACTTTTTGCCCTTTTCCTTGACTCTCTATTAACTCGCCTTTTATGTGTACTGCAGCTCCAGTGGTTATTCTTTTTAGGGTAGCCTCGTTTGTATTTTCAAAATCTACAACACATTGTATATTATTAATGGTAGACCCATCGTTTAGTGCGATAAATCGGTTAGCACGAAAGGTTCTAACCCATCCTTTTAATTCTATGTTTTGCCCAAATTGATTGGTTTGTAATAATTGGGATACGGAAGTAGTATTCATTATTTTTTATTTTGAATGCAAATATAATTTATTGTTGTGTTTATTCTTCAGAAAGATTTTCATTTTCTTCGTTTTCTTCTGGAATAATATTTATTGTAGGTTCTTTAAGTACTTGTTTGTTAGCAATACTTCGCTCTAACGAAAGCAATAAAGAAGGCAATAGTAAAAGGTTAGATAGCATGGCTAGTAATAAGGTTGCAGATACTAAAGCGCCTAAGGCTACTGTGCCACCAAAGCTAGAAAAAGTAAACACTAAAAACCCAAAAAATAATACTATTGAAGTATAAAACATACTCACGCCAGTTTCTCGTAATGCTGCATAAACAGATTTTTTAATTTTCCAGTGGTTTGCTTGTAACTCCTGTCTATATTTTGCTAAAAAATGTATGGTATCGTCTACCGAAATACCAAATGCAATACTAAACACCAATATTGTAGAAGGCTTTATTGGCACTCCTAAATAACCCATTAGTCCAGCTGTTACTAGTAATGGCAACAAGTTTGGAATTAAGGAAACCATTATCATTCTAAACGATCGAAACATATATGCCATAAATAAGGAAATTAAAAATATTGCTAGTGAAAGGGAAATGGCTAAATTTTTAACTAGATATTTTGTTCCTTTTTGAAATACTAATGCTTTTCCAGTCATGGTAACATTGTACTTTTCACTTGGAAATACTTTGTTTATTTTATTTTGAAGGTTTTCTTCTATGCGTTCCATTTTATCGGTTCCAATATCCTTCATAAATGTAGTTATACGTGCATATTGCCCTGTACTATCTACAAAATTTTTAAGTAAGTCGACTTCGGAAGTCGAGTTTTTTGCATACGAAAGAATGAAGCTGTTTTCTTGACTAGTTGGCAATTGGTAATATTTTGGCTTGCCATTATAATATGCTTGCTTCGAATATTTTACTAAACTTACAACCGATATTGGTTTGGAGAGTTCTGGCGTATCTAATATTTCTTCTTCTAGCTTATTCATTCGCTTTAAAGTAGCCAGTTTCATTACTCCTTTTTTACGTTTGGTATCTACTAAAATTTCTAATGGCATAATACCATTAAACTCCTCTTCAAAAAAACGAATGTCTTTAAAAAATTCCGATTTTTTAGACATATCTTCTATTAAGCTTCCAGAAATTTTTATCTGGTACATACCAACAATACTTAATACCAGAAGCACTACCGCTGTAAAATAAATAGTAATTCGTTTTTGTTTTACCATTCGCTCCATCCAACTTACAAAACCTCCTATCCAGCGTTTATTTAAGTGTTCTAAATGCCTATCTTTTGGGTAGGGTAAAAAAGTATAAATTATTGGTATAATAAGTAAGCATAAAATAAATATTGCAAGTATACTTAGCGATGCTACAACACCAAACTCTTTTAATAATTTACTTTCGGTTAATATAAAGGTTGCAAAACCAGATGCTGTGGTAACATTAGTCATTAACGTAGCATTACCAATTTTTGTAATTACCCGTTGCAAAGACTTTACTTTATTACCATGCAACTTAACTTCGTGTTGGTATTTATTTATTAAAAAAATGCAATTTGGTATTCCTATTACTATTATTAATGGCGGAATTAAAGCGGTTAAAACGGTGATTTCGTATTTTAATAAACCTAAAATTCCAAAGGTCCACATTACCCCAAAACAAACAACAATTAACGAAATAAAGGTTGCCCGAAACGATCTAAAAAAGAAAAAGAATATTAGCGATGTTACTAATAATGCTAAGCCTATAAATTTCCCTATTTCGTCTACAATATTTTGTGCATTAAGTGTTCGCACGTATGGCATTCCAGATACGCGAACATCTAGATTGGTTTGTTTTTCGAAAGCATTAATTTTTGGAATTAATTCTTTAAACACAAAATCTTTTCTTTCGAAAGTATTTACAATTTCCTTTTTTAAATATATTGCTGTTCGAACGGTTTTACTTTCTTTATTGTATAAAAAATTATCGTAAAAAGGATATTTTTCAAATAGCTCATTTTGTAGTTTCTCTATTTGTGATACTGATGTAATAGAATCTTTTATAAATGGCTCGAGAATAAATTTTTCGTTTTCATTATCTTTTATAAGTTTTTGAAGATCGCTAATAGACACTACGGTTTCTATTGCCTCTGTATTTTTAAAACTTTGCGATAACGTATTCCAAGCGTTTAGTTTTTCTACAGTAAAAAGGGTTGTGTCTTTAACACCAAATACAATTAGATTTCCTTCTTCGCCAAAAATGTCTAAAAAAGCATTATAGGTTTTATTAACCGCATGGTCGTCTGGTAATAAATTTGCTTCGGTATAGGTGAAACGCATGTGTTTCCATTGGGTAGCAAGCATTCCTGTTGCCAATAATATACCCAGAATGATTCCTATTTTATTACGTAAAATAAGTCTAGCGACAACATCCCAAAAGCTTTTTGTAAATAGTTTAAACATGACGAAAATAAAAGAGTTTCAAAGGTAGGGAAAAGCTAGATATTTGTAGTGTTAAATAGCCTATAATGTAACATTAAAAGTAAATTTTAACGCCATGTTATCGCCTTGTTTTGGTAAATGATATGCACCATAACGATAGGTAAAACTTAAGCCAAAGCCAAAAAGTAGTTTGTTAATTTCGAAACCTGTCTCGGTATATCCTTTTTCTAGGGTGTTAAAATTTATTTGTTGGTGCCTGTCTTTATGTTTCATATCGCCAATTGCAAACCTAGATATTAGCACTAATTCTGGGTTAAAACGTTGGCTAATTTTAAAAGGGCTTAAATGGTGTTTAAATTGTAGAGTTGTTATTCTATCGGAAAAAAACTCGTTAAAATACATGGTTTCAAAACTTGTAATGCCTGCAACCGAAAACCGCTGCATTATCGTTTCTTTATTAATATTATTTGGGTAAGCA
>JBMZDY010000204.1:0-3960 GCA_049614585.1 Oceanihabitans sp. | reverse complement strand
AATCTGGCAGTCTCTTTTTTGTATTATTTAATACTTCTTTATAAAAAGGAAACTTCTCTAAGCCGACTAAAAACAAAGACAACTCGGTTACTTTATTACGGTTTATATACGAGTTTATACTCTCTTTTTCTAAATTATAATCTTTTAAAAACTGAAACAAAAACTTAAACATTCTAGTTGCTGCACCAGATGCCGGAACAAACTTTAATAATTCTATTTTGTTTCTTTTTAATTCGAAAAAATCGATGCTGTGTTTTTTTTCTGCTTCCGAAAGCTTTAAAACACCATTACCAATATTTGCAGCATTTTTTAAATTTACAAAAGGCACTCCTGTTTTAAATAGATTTATTTGTTCTTCTACTTTTTTAAGAGAGAGTCCTTTTGCTACTATTTGATCTATATTATTTTGGGTAAAATTCACGCTTTTTCTTTTAGTAAACCATCTATATGTTTTATTGCTTTTTCCAAACGAGTTTTTTTATCTCCTTTAAGCAATACATATGGTTTGTTGTATTTTATTAATGCTTGTTGAAAAGCATGAAACATGCTTAATCTTTCTCCTGGTTTATCTCTTAAATCATCTGCTTCCCAAGGTGTGTCAATATACGTTAAAAAGTATAAATCGTATTTATTTTCTAATGCATATTTTTCAATTATTGAATCGCAAGTTCCCGAATAATAGGTTTCGGAATATACTTTGGTTTCTAACAAATCGGTATCGCAAATTAATACCGAATTGGTTTGTTTGGCTAAGGTATTTTCTAAATGCATTTGCCCAATTGCAATGGGCAGCAAATCTTTTGGTTCACAAGTTTTACGCTCGTTATTCCATTTATCTTGCAAATATTCTCTTGCATATTCTGGAGTCCAAACCGAATTATAGTGTTTCGCCAATTGTCTAGACAAGGTTGTTTTTCCAGTAGATTCTGGTCCAAACAAAACTACTTTTATGCAGTTACTTGGTTGTTGTTTAAGCTTTTTTTCCATGCTAAATATCCTAATATTGCAATACCTGTAAATCCTAAATACTGTAAACTTGTAAAAGTAAATCCTTTATAAAAATACAAAGGAATTGAAATAATATCACCAATAATCCAGTAGATCCAATTTTCAATTTTTCGTTTTGCCATAAGCCACATACCAACAAAAAATATAGCTGTTGTTACTGTGTCTATATATGCAACCCAACCATTCCATTTATCGAAAGTTTTATATACTGCAAAAACAAAAACTAGCGTTGCAATAAAAATGACAACACTTATTTTTTTTTCTTTAGTTGTTGTTCTAGAAATTGGTGTTACATGGCTTGCATCTACTTTACGTGTCCATATATACCAACCATAAAGACTCATAATAAAATAATACGCATTAATCATCATGTCGCCTAAAAGTGTCCATTTTAATAACAAATACACAAAAATGCTTGTACTTATCATTCCGGTTGGAAATACTAAAATATTGTTTTTTTTAGAAAACCAAACCGATAGAAACCCAAAAACAACTGCAACAATTTCTAGTACAATATCTATAGTTTCGTAGCCAGAATATTGCCCAAAAAAGAATTCAAAAATTTGGTTCATAATCGCTTCTATTGGTTTTAACAACTTTCATAGTTAATACAGAAATATCTACATCTTGAAAAGATCGTTTAATTTCTTTAGTTAAAAATGGCATGAGTGCATCATAGTTTCCAAATATTTGTGTGCTTAACGGATTCTCTAAAACCTTAAAAGGCGAATTGCGTAATGCTTTTATAAAATTGATTATGTGTTTTTCGTAATCCTCTTGTAAAGGAGACAATGTTAAGTCTACAGATATTTTCATATTATTTTTTTATTTCGTTAAAAAACGTTTCCTCTTCTTCAAAAGCTGTACCAATTACTACTAGATCTGCTCCAGCTAAGTACGTTGCTTCTAATTGTTTTTTACTTCGTATTCCTCCGCCAACAATAAGTGGTATTTGCAATTCGTTTTTTACTGCTTTAATTATAGTATTTGGAATTGCGTTTTCTGCACCACTTCCAGCTTCTAGATAAATTAATTGCATACCTAGTAACTCTCCAGCTTTTGCAGTATCTACAATAGCTTGCACATTATTAATTGGCATTGGTTGGGTTTGTGTTACACGCTGTACAGCAGTTTCTTTTCCGTTTTCAATAAGCAAATATCCTGTTGGTATAACATCTAAATTAGTTGCCTTTAATTTAGAAACCGAAGCAATATGTTTTCCTATTAAATATTCTGGATTTCTTCCAGACAATAAAGACAAAAACAATATAGCATTAGCATAATCGGTAATTTGCGATACATCTCCTGGAAATAAAACTATTGGTAAATTTGTATGCTTTTTTAATTCAATTACTAGTTTTTCTGTCGCATGTTCTTCTACTGTACTACCTCCAACAAAAATATGTGTAGCAATAGAATTGTTAAGCTTTTGCATAAAACCAGATATTCCTTCCGGATTAATTTTATCTGGATCTATTAAAACTGCTAGTAGTTTTACTTCTTTTTTTGCAGAAGTTATTATGTCTTGTAATATTTTCATTTAAGCAGGTAAAGCGTATGCACAAGTAAAACCTTCAAACTCGAAAAAAGTGGTTTGGTATCTGTGTTTTTTTTCTTCGTAATCAATCCAAGCAATTGTAGATGCTTCTTCTATGGTAAACGGAATTACTAAGGTGTGCTTTAAAAAACTCAATCCTGGAGTAGCAAATAATTTGTATAAAGATTCTTTTATACACCAAATAACAGTTAATTTATTGATGTAATTGGATGCTTCTTTAACTAAATATTCGTTTTCATAATCTAAAAACTTATGCGCGATTACGCCTATTTTTTCGCGTTGCTTTTCAATATCTATTCCTACAACAGCATCACTCACTACAACAGCCGAAAATGTAAAAGAATGCGTAATAGAAATATGCTTACCATCTTTTAAATGTGGCTTTCCATTCGCATCATAAATTAAATCTTGATCTGTATAACCAAATTCATTTAGCAAATGTCGTACACTTAAAAAACCACTTCTATGCAATTCGCTTTTCATGCGTAGTACGCGATTCATGTTCTCTGGTTTTAAAGAAATTGGCTCCAACAAATCTTCATAAGATTCCGTTATCTTCCAGATTTTAACAATAGTTTGTGCGTTTGGTGTAAGAGTTTTATAAATAGGCATTTAATATTCTAAATGTTATTGATTATCTTTGCACTGCCTAAGGCAGATTTGGCATTTTTTGTTAAGCGAATTTAACCAAATTATGTGCTAATGCCAAAGGTCATTCATTTTAAAAAAATAAGAATAAAATATGAGTACAAAAACTGTTGCTTACGTACCTAATAAGGTAAAAGATATGTCGCTTGCGGCTTGGGGAAGAAAAGAAATTAATTTAGCCGAAGCAGAAATGCCAGGACTAATGAGTTTACGTGAAGAGTATAAAAACGAACAACCTTTAAAAGGTGCACGTATTGCAGGATGTTTACACATGACCATTCAAACTGCTGTATTAATTGAAACGTTACAAGCGCTAGGAGCAGAAGTTACCTGGAGTTCTTGTAACATTTTCTCTACTCAAGATCAAGCTGCTGCTGCAATTGCAGATGCTGGAACTGCTGTGTATGCTTGGAAAGACATGAATGAAGAAGAATTTGATTGGTGTATAGAACAAACACTTTTCTTTGGCGAAGACAGTAAACCATTAAACATGATTTTAGATGATGGTGGCGATTTAACCAATATGGTTTTAGATAAATACCCAGAATTAGCTGCTGGAATTAACGGTTTAAGTGAAGAAACTACAACTGGTGTTCACCGTTTATACGAACGTGTAAAAAACGGAACCTTACCAATGCCAGCAATAAACGTTAACGACTCGGTAACGAAATCGAAATTCGATAATAAATATGGTTGTAAAGAATCTGCAGTAGATGCTATTCGTCGTGCAACAGATATTATGTTAG
>JBMZDY010000203.1:0-3979 GCA_049614585.1 Oceanihabitans sp. | reverse complement strand
CAGCTGCTTTGGCATTAAACATAAATAGAAAAGTAGAAGATAGATTATTAAACCTGCAAGAAGTTAATAAAACTAGAAAGATGCTTCAAAAGTTTAAAAATTCTAAAGATTTTAAAAAGCAGTTTAAGAAAGGTGTAGATATTAAAAACTCGCTAGAAAATTAAGATACAAGCTGATCTACGTTTACTTCGTATTTTTTTATATAGAAAAATCTCTCTTATAAATCTGTAATATTTCATAAAAACGCATTGCCGCATTGTTTTAAAACAAAGCGGTTTTTTATTTGCAGTATTTTTCCTAACTTTATTAAAATCAAAGTTTTATGCTTAATAAAGTTTATGCAAGTGCTGTGTTTGGTGTGGAAGCATCTACAATAACTGTAGAAGTAAATGTAGATAAAGGAATAGGTTACCATTTAGTTGGCTTGCCAGACAATGCAATTAAAGAAAGTAATTATCGAATTGCTGCAGCACTACAAAACAATGGCTATAAAATACCAGGAAAAAAAATTACAATTAATATGGCACCTGCCGATTTGCGAAAAGAAGGATCTGCTTACGATTTAACTTTAGCAATTGGTATACTTGCAGCTTCTAGCCAAATAAAAACGCTAAAAAATCTTGACGATTATTTAATAATGGGCGAACTCTCGTTAGATGGAAGTTTGCAACCTATTCGAGGTGCTTTACCTATTGCAATTAAAGCCAAACAAGAAGGTTTTAAAGGATTTATTTTACCAAAACAAAATGCTAAAGAAGCAGCAATAGTAGACGATATTGAAATTTATGGAGTAGAAAATATAAAACAAGTAATAGATTATTTCGATTCGAATAAAGAAATAGAGCAAACTATTATAGACACAAAAAAAGAATTTGAAAAAAATCTAGAGTTTCCAGAATTCGATTTTAGCGATGTAAAAGGGCAGGAGTCTATTAAACGCTGTATGGAAATTGCAGCTGCTGGTGGACATAATATTATATTAATTGGTCCTCCTGGAGCTGGTAAAACAATGCTAGCCAAAAGATTGCCAAGTATTTTACCGCCAATGACTATTCAAGAAGCATTAGAAACTACAAAAATACACTCGGTAGTTGGACGCATAAAAGCACATGCAGGCATTATGGCACAGCGCCCATTTCGTTCACCACATCATACTATCTCTAATGTTGCATTAGTAGGAGGAGGTAGTTACCCGCAACCGGGAGAAATTTCATTATCGCATAATGGTGTTTTGTTTTTAGACGAGTTGCCAGAGTTTAAACGCGAAGTTCTAGAAGTAATGCGGCAACCATTAGAAGACAGAGAAGTAACTATTTCTCGTGCAAAATTTACAGTAACCTATCCTTCGTCGTTTATGTTGGTAGCAAGTATGAATCCTAGCCCTAGTGGTTATTTTAACGATCCAGACGCTCCTTTAACCTCTTCGCCAGCCGAAATGCAACGCTATTTAAGTAAAGTTTCCGGACCACTTCTAGATAGAATAGATATACATATTGAAGTAACTCCGGTTCCTTTTGAAAAACTATCGGAAGAACGTAAAGGCGAACCCTCTGTTACTATTAGAAAACGAGTAACAAAAGCAAGAGCATTTCAGACTATTCGTTTTAAAGACTCGAAATCTGTTCATTATAACGCACAAATGAATACCAAACAGATTAGAACATATTGTGCGTTAAATCAATCTTCAAAAACATTATTAAAAACAGCAATGGAACGCTTAAATCTTTCCGCAAGAGCGTACGATAGAATTTTAAAAGTATCTAGAACCATTGCAGATTTAGAAAACCAAGAACACATTAATGAAACGCACATTAGTGAAGCCATACAATACAGAAGTTTAGATCGAGATGGTTGGTTAGGTTAATATTTTTCTTACCTTTAAGCTGCTATTAATTAAAATTGGTTGTTTTAAATGTTTCTTAAAAATATTTATTATGTACTAATATTCTTAAATATTAACTAATGTTTAGTAAAAACAAAACATCATGAAAAACAAAAATTCAGACTTTTACTTGCTTGGTGATTTTAATTTAGCAGCGATTTTATTAATCAATAAATAAAAATAACATGGCAACACCAAATGGAATTATTACAGCTGCAGAAGCAGTACAGTTAAACAACGATTGGACTACATATCGAAAAACTGCAAACGATAGTGTAGCAGCAAAAGGAGAAGACAACCGTTCTTCCTGGTTTTCAATTCAAGATTTAGAAGATTTTTTAACCCTAGTTAAAAAAAGCCATAGCGATGCAACAGGAATACGAATGTATTTAGGTGTTCACGATGTAGTTAAAGGAGATGGAGGCAAAACTACCGTTTTTATGGTGCCAACCAAAAAAGCTGGTGAAGGTGTAAACCAAGATATACCAAATGCTAAAGGCTTAAACAAAGGAGTAGATGGAAATCCTCCAGGAGCAGGTTACCCACAATAGAATTAGTTAATGTGAAAGAGTTTTTTTTAGAGAATTACAATACTATAATTTATTGTATAGAAGCTTTTGCAGTTTGTGTTGGCCTTTTTTGTTTAAAAAAATTTAGCAATACCAATGCGGTTTTTTTTATTAAGATTCTTGTTTACCTTTTTGTTATAGAGTTACTAGGTTCTTATACGTATTTATATGGTACTTTTGAATTTTTAGAGCCTATAAGAAATTCGGTTTTTAAAACCAATCGTTGGTGGTTTACAATTACTTTCGATATTGTTGTTGTTATATTATTTTCAATATTATATCAAAAAATATTAAAAAATAAAAAGCATAAATTCATATTAAAAGTTGGAACCATTTTATTTACTATTACTGCAGTTTTTTTAATATTAATTGATATTGATACTTTGTTTGCTGGTTCTTATGATTCTATTGGGATTATAGGAACTTTATTAATTTTAACGTGCTGTGTATTTTTCTTTATAGAAATATTGCAAAGTAGTAATATTCTTGAGTTTTCTAGGTCGCTTTATTTTTACGTAAGTGTTGCTATATTTATTTGGTGGCTAATTGTTACGCCATTAGTTTTTTACGATATTTATTTTAGAAACATAGACTGGAATTTTATTTTTTTAAAATGGCAAATTTATTTATTTGCTAATATTTTTATGTATGCAACATTTGCTATAGGTTTATTAGTATCTAGGCCAGATAAAATTAAAAACGTTTAGTAATATGTATGAGTATATAGGAATAAACTCGAATTATATTGTTTATTTTTTTGAATTTATTGCAGTTGTTTCTGCAATTCTATGCTATAAAAAATTTAAAAACACGCATGCTAAATATTTTATTTGGTTTTTAATCTATGTTTTTTTTATGGAAGTCATTGGGTTTTCATTAGCAGTATATAGAAACCATGAATTACTCTCGTTCTTTAAAAGTATAAATTTAAAGCCTTCACTTTGGTGGTATATTATTTTTTGGTGTATTGCTAGTATTCTATTTTTTTTGTTTTACTACCACAAAATTTTAAGAAGTAACACTAAGAAAAAAATTATTAGTGTAATAATAATGTTGTTTTTAATTACTTCTATTACTTATTTACAAGTTAATAAAGCTACAATAAATAGAGCCTTTTTACCATTTATACAATTAAATGGAGCTTTTTCTATTTTGGTTTGTGTTACCTTTTATTTTGTAGAGTTATTAACTAGCGACACGATATTAAGCTATTATAAATCTTTAGATTTTTATATTACAATTGCTATATTTTTTTGGTGGTTAATTATAACGCCACTTACATTTTACGACATTTATAATACCGTTCAAGACTGGAGTTACGTGTATTTAAAAAGGTATGTGTTTTTATTCGCAAACGTAATAATGTACACTACATTTAGTATAGGCTTGTTTGTTTCTAAGCCAAAATTTACTCTATAACCATTTTTAGACATGTTAGAAAACATTACCTATTCGGTTTTTGCAGGAGCTACATTAATTGCAGTTTGCTGTTTAAAAAAATATAGAAATACATACACACACATACACA
>JBMZDY010000202.1:0-4009 GCA_049614585.1 Oceanihabitans sp. | reverse complement strand
TATATTTTGTTTGTGCAATATTATCTAAAGGTGTACCAGAAACAGCAATAGAAACTCGTTCTGGTTGTACAAAGAAATCATTAATAAGTTCGCTAACATCATTCGTCATCGTTGCAGAAAACATAATGTTTTGTCTTTTTGCAGGAAGGATATCAAAAATATTAATAAGCTGATGTCTAAACCCTAAATCTAACATCACATCTACTTCATCTATCACTAATTTCTGAATAGATTTTAATTGTAAAACTCTAGACAAAGCCAAATCATACAATCGTCCAGGAGTAGCTACTAAAATATCTATTCCTTGTGCAATAGCTTGTTTTTGCGTGTTAATATTGGTTCCTCCATAAACACCAAGCACTCGATTATTTATGTATTTAGAAAGTTTTTCAATTTCATCAACCACTTGTACTACCAATTCTCTAGTTGGAACTAAAATTAAAACTCTAGGATTTTCTTGTTTCGAAAAAGACAAGTTTTTTAAAATTGGTAACATATACGCAAAAGTTTTTCCTGTTCCTGTTTGCGCAATACCAACCATATCTTTTCCGCTTGCAACCACATTAAATGCTTCTGCTTGAATAGGAGTAGGTGTTGTGAAACCTAAATCGTCTAAAGCGTTGTATAAAGGTGTGTTTAAGTTAAGATCTTGAAAAGTACGCATGGTTTTAGTATAAGCTGCAAAGATAAATGAATATAATTGGCAATCTTATGCAGGCTGAATTCTTTTTATAAAAGTTTAATTTTATTGCATGTTTAAAGTTTTAGAATCAGCATTAAATTTCAGTAATTTGTAAACCTTACATTTTCTTTTGAGAACAACTACAAAATATAAACCAAAATCTATTGCAGCTTTTAAAAGCCAATTATTAATTTGGAGTCAGCAATTTAACGATGTTGTTTGGCTAGATTCCAATAACCATAAATCTAAATATGCTACTTACGATGCAGTTTTAGCAGTAGATGCTTTTACAAGTATACAAACCGATTTTAGTAATGGTTTTCATAAACTAAAAGAATATCAAGCTACTACAAACGATTGGATTTTTGGCTATGTAACATACGATTTAAAAAACGATGTAGAGCAGTTGCAGTCTACCAATTTTGATGGATTGCAGTTTCCTGATTTGTGCTTTTTTCAACCAAAAAAACTCTTTTTAATAAAAGGGAAAAAAGTAAAAATTAAATACCTAAATGCAGTAGATGATGAGCTGGAAGCAGATTTAAAAGCTATATGTCATTGCGAGGACGAAGGACGAAGCAATCTGTCAAATGATATCAAAATTAAATTAAGAATCCATAAAGACGAATACTTTCGTAAACTTGACAAAATGCTTACTCACATTCATAGAGGAGATATTTACGAAGCTAATTTTTGCCAAGAATTTTATGCCGAAGAAACCACAATCAATCCACTAGAAACATACAATAAACTCAATGCTATTTCGCAAGCACCTTTCGCTTCTTTTTTAAAATTGCAGGATAAATATGTTTTATCTGCTTCACCAGAACGTTATATAAAAAAGAAAGGCAATACCATTATTTCGCAACCAATTAAAGGAACTGCAAAACGCAGTAAAAATCACAACGAAGATCAAGCTTTAAAATACGCGTTAAAGCACGACGATAAAGAACGTAGCGAAAACATTATGATTGTAGATTTGGTTAGAAACGACTTGTCTAAAACAGCCAAAAAAGGAAGTGTAAAAGTAAAAGAGCTTTGTAAAATATATTCGTTCGAGCAAGTACACCAAATGATATCAACTGTAGTTTCAAAAGTGAAAAAAACGACAAATCCAGTAGATATCATTCAAACTACCTTCCCAATGGGAAGCATGACAGGAGCACCAAAAGTTTCGGCAATGCAAATTATGGAAGCGCTAGAAGAAACCAAGCGTGGCTTGTATTCTGGGGCAATTGGTTATTTCTCGCCAAAAGGAAATTTCGATTTTAATGTGGTAATTAGAAGCATACTTTATAACGAAACTAATAAATATGTTTCGTATTCTGTTGGTGGCGCAATTACTGCTAAAAGTGTTCCTTTAAAAGAATATGAAGAATGTTTGGTGAAAGCTAAAGCAATGCGTGAGGTGTTGGAGAGTTAATGTTTAGTATGCAGTATTCAGTTGACTGTATTCAGTAATTCTTCTTAAAAATAATAGTAACTTTGAATTGTGTTAATAGAATTTCAAAATCATCTACTAAAAAAACTTCCATTTCTACAAGAAAGCATGCTACTTGTTGCTATTTCAGGAGGATTAGACTCTGTTGTTTTAACGCATTTATGCAAGCAAGCAAAATTAAATTTCGCATTAGCACATTGCAATTTTAATTTAAGAGGAAATGAAAGTGATGCAGATCAAGATTTTGTTTTACAACTAGCAGAAGATTTAGATGTAGAAGTTTTTATTCAAAATTTTGAAACCGAAAAATTCGCCAAAGCACACAAACTATCTACGCAAATGGCAGCTCGAGAATTGCGTTACGAGTGGTTTCAAGAATTAAGTAAGCAATTACAGTTTGATTATATTTTAACAGCACATCATGCAGATGATAATTTAGAAACTTTTTTAATTAATCTTACTCGTGGTACAGGATTAGATGGACTTACAGGAATTCCTGAAGTGAATGAAAACATAGTAAGACCATTGTTAAAATTTTCTAGAGAAGAAATGGAAAGCTTCGCAAAAAACAATAATTTAAAATGGCGAGAAGATAGTAGTAATGCTTCTACTAAATACTTGCGAAACAAATTGCGTCATGAGGTTATTCCTAAATTAAAAGAAGTGAATCCAGAATTACTTCCCAATTTTGAAAAAACACAAAGTAACCTGCAAGACGCTAAAGATATTTTAGAAGATGCAGTTTTAAGCGTACAGAAAAAAGTTGTTTCAGTAGAAGGGGAAGTAATCAAGTTTCATATTAAAAAATTGCAAAAACTATCGAATACAAAAGCATATTTATACGAATTGCTGAAGGATTTTCAATTTACCGAATGGAATGACGTTTATAATTTACTAGAAGCACAATCTGGAAAACAAGTATTTTCAGCTACACATCGTTTATTAAAAGATAGAAAGCATTTGTTGTTAACCGAAATTTCTTCTAAAGAAAACCGTGTCATTCAGAGCGAAAGCGAAGAATCTATTATAATTTCAGAAAAAGAAAATCAAATACAAACACCATTAGGTATTTTATTCTTTGACGAAGCAGATGCTATTTTCGGCAAACGTACTAATGTGTCTTTTGTTGATAAAGATTTGTTAAAATTTCCGTTAAGCGTAAGAAAATGGCAAAAAGGCGACTATTTTTACCCTTTAGGAATGCAAGGCAAAAAGAAGTTGAGTAAGTTTTTTAAAGACGAAAAATACTCTTTAATAGAAAAAGAAAAAGCTTTAGTTTTGTGTGCAGGAGACGATGTAGTTTGGGTTATAAATAAACGGGCTGACAATCGTTATAAAGTCACCAATAAAACAAAAAATATATTAAAAATCACTTTACAATAATGAAGCACTTTTTATTAGTAATTCTTGCGTTTTTTTCAATTAATACTTCCTTTTCACAATCGAATCCAGTAAAATGGTCTACAGGTGTAGAAAAAATTTCAGATACAGAATACAAGCTTATTTATAAAGCCGAAATACAGGACAAATGGCATTTGTACTCGCAAAACATTCCTGAAGGTGGCGCGTTACCTACCGAATTTGAATTCGATTCTATAGCACAAATTCAAGACTTTAATAGAATTGGAAAAGTGCTTGAAAGCCCAAGTATTACGAAGTTCGATAAGGTTTTTCAAATGGATTTATCTTATTTTGATGGTTCTGCAACATTTACTCAAAAAATAAAGTTATTAAGCCCAAACATTAATAAAGTTGAAAGTGAAGTATTTTTTCAAGCTTGCGACGATGAAAAATGTATTTTCGATAGTGAAGTACTAACATTTAATATCCCTAAGAACGAAAAAGTAGAATCTGAAATTTACGATCCAATACATTGGCAAACTAAG
>JBMZDY010000201.1:0-4064 GCA_049614585.1 Oceanihabitans sp. | reverse complement strand
ATTTTATTTAATAATAACAAAATAGGGATTTTAGAATTGGTAATTTTTTTAAAAAAAGCTTCGTCTTTCAATTCTTTTTCTCCAATCTCAACCATATAAATAAGTACATCTGCATCTTCGAATGCAGATTTTACAAAATCCATCATCGATGCTTGTAGCTCGTATGCTGGTTTAATAATTCCTGGAGTATCGGATAATACTACTTGAAAATCTTCGCCATTTACAATACCTAAAATTCGGTGCCTTGTGGTTTGTGCTTTAGATGTTATTATAGATAACTTTTCGCCTATAAAAGCATTCATTAATGTGGATTTTCCAACATTTGGATTTCCTATTATGTTTACAAAACCTGCTTTGTGCATATTCAATGTTTTTTTTGCAAAGTTACGACCTTGGTTTGTTTATTCCTCTATCGTACATAACAATACTTCCTGCTACGGAAACATTTAAGCTTAATTCCGATTTAAATTTAACTAAAAAATGACTTTTAGAAATTGCTTCTTTAGAGAGTCCATGGTCTTCTGCTCCCAATAAATATACGCATCTTCTAGGATGTTTAAAGGTTTCTAAAGGCACTGCTGTTTCTGTTAGTTCTACGCCTACCAATCGAGCTCCTTTAGGCAAATTATTATAAAAATCTTCAAAATTTTTATAATGAAAATACGGCATTGCATGTACTGCATGGTGCGTATCGCATGCTTGTTTCGCGTATCTATTTCCTATTGTAAAAATAAAACTTGCTCCTAAATTTTGAGCAGAACGCCATAATACGCCAAGATTTTCTGGCGTTTTTCCATTTTGTATTCCTATTCCAAAGAATTCATTTTTAAAATTATCTACCATACTTACAAAAGTATACTGTTTGCTTTATGAAATAAAAAAAGAGGTCGCTATAAAAATTATTCATTTTTTTAGCAACCTCTATTAAAAATATTAAAAAACTATAATTTACTTTTTAAGAAACTTATAGGTTTGCTTTCCTTTTTGGGTATATATATTAATAAAATATAATCCTGTTGCCAAATTAGTAGCATTTACTTGTAAGTCGTTACTTGACTGAATTTTTTTGTAATTCATGGTCTGTCCTAATAAGCTATAAATTTCGTAAGCTATCGGTAAATCGTTGTTTTTTACAGCAATTGTAAACTGGTTTCCTACTGGGTTAGGATAAATACTAAAAGCATTTAATTCGTTTTCTTCAATATCTAATAATGCATTTATAGGTCCGAAAGCAAATGTACCATCTATACCAGTAAAGTTTCCGGTTAAGGTTACATTAGTGTCGAAAACTCCAATTGTAGCTGGAATTATTTCGGTAGCTGCATTTTCTAAATTAAGAGGTCCTGTAGTAGCATCACGTAAAATATGCAAATCGGCACGTGTATAGGCACCACCAGCATTAGCAATTGCGGTTTCCCATCCTGCTATTTCTGCTTCAGTAAAATAAAATGTTATTGTATTATCGCCATTTACAGTGCTATTATTTGCAGTAATAAAAAACGATTTATCCATTACTAATTCTGGAGCAACACTTCCATAATAAGGCTGTGCGCTAGTACCTGCTCTGGTTACCGATACGTCTAGACAACCGTAATCAAATCCGTCGTTGTTTTGTAAAGAAGCCATTACATTACTATTTGCAGCATCGTAAGCATAAACCGTTCCTGCTACTGGCAACATTAAATTAGCGTTAGAAGTTCCATTATTAACTGCAGTTTGTACGGCAGCATTCCCAAGACCATCTACTGTAAAGTTATCTATTGCCAATCCATAGCCCCAAGCACCTACATCGTTATAAAAAATAGAAACCATTACGTTTGGTTGTCCTGCATATGCAGAAATATCTGCAGTATGATGCGTCCATGCAGATTGTGGTAATCTATCTCCAATTGTTGTCCAGGTTATACCACCATCTGTAGATACTTGTAAATATGCTAAATCTCCTGTTGAATTTACATGCGAATAATCGAAGTCTACCGTTACAGAAACCATATTGGAGAAATCGAAAGTAGTATTGTAGGTCATTCTTTCTTGACTCATATCGCAATCGCAAGCATCGTCGTTAACAAAAGCAAAGTTTGTAGAATTCCCATTTGCATTCCAATAAGCTGAAGTTGCAGCAGCTTCGTCGCCAATTGCAAAATTTGTATTTCCTAAACCGGTTACTGTCCAGTTGCTAAAATCGCCTTCAAAATCATCGAAAGCAAAATTTGTTTGTCCGGCTAAACTAGGATCTAAATCGTTATCGTGAATAGTATGCGTTAATGTATTTAAGTTACTTAATTGTGCATCGCCTCCATTTGCATTTAAGCTTAGATCAATATTTATTACTTCGTCTCCTTCTAAATAAGAATCGTTATAGATACGCAACATAGCAGTTTTATCGGAAGTATCGCCAGCTAAAAACGTTAGCGTTGGAGTTAGAATATCGAAATCTACTCCTACTGTTGCTGTACTAGATGCATTTACCATAAAGCTTACATCTGCATTAGCAGATGCTGCTTGTGCAATACTAATTGTAAAATCTACATCTTGATAGCTACAATCGGTTCCTTCTTGATTAGAAGAACTCGCTCCTATTGCCGAAACAAATGGTCCTGGAGGGTTGTTATCGTCTACAGCACAATTAGGCATGTTTCCTGCATTATTAATAGCGTTTATTATATTATCACTTCTACCACTAGAACCATTAGGGCAACCACCTGTATTATGAATTGCAATTACAAGGTTATCACTATATCTTATTACTGGAGAACCAGAGCTCCCTCCTTCGGTATCACACATATATTCTACTCTTGCTGGTCCAGGATCTGTAACCATTGCAAAACCGTCTGGGTCGCCACCAGCATCTGTATTTACTGCTATTTGCTTACGAACTCCTCCAGGATGTTGTGGTATATAAATTCTTTCGCCAGTAGTAACTGCTACTGATGATAAACTTAAATAGCCATAAGTATCTGTTGGGTTAGTTGGCAAAGCCACTAAAGTAAAATCTAAATTAGAATTGGTTTGAACAAAAGTGGATGTAGAAGCAACCAAATCGGAAGTTGAAGTTTGGGTTCCTGCACAATCGTCGTATTTATAATTAAATAAAAAGTCGGTGTTATTTGCATCATTTGCATTACCAATACAGTGGTTGTTGGTCATTACATTACCTTCGCAACCTAAAAGCCATCCTGTACAAAGTCCAGAACCTCCAATAAGTAATCTACAAACAGCTTCTGCCTTACGGCTCATTTCTGTTCCTTCATAACACACAATATTTTCTTTATTGTCTGCACCACAAATAGCTCTATATGCTGGATCGTTTTCCATTAGCATATTTATTTTTTTTAAACTATAACCATAAGCTACAGTATTTATATCGAAACCATAATGCATGTTATTTTGCGAGAAGCTATGCAACTCTACAATTACTTTACTGCTCCAAATTACACTAGACCAGAAAGCACTTATCATTTGCTTATTTTCGCCTACAATTTTTCCTTTTTCAGAATAAATAAATTCCTCATTATTTAATGGGCTAAATACTCTTACGTAATCTCCTGGCTTTAAATCGAAATTTTTAAAATGAATTTTCACATAAGATGCTCCAATAGATTCAAATGTTTCACTAAAAACTACACCTGTATTTTGTGCGTTTTTATAATGCAAATTTGATGATACTCTAACTGGAATTTCGTCTCCAATTTTAAGTGGTTTTTTTTCTAATTGAGCAAAAATAGTTGTAGTAATACTTAATAGCATTACCAATAGCGTTAGTTGTTTTTTCATGAGAAATAATTTTTTGAAAGCTAAAGGTAAAAAATAAATAATTATTTAAAGCTTTTTTTTAAATGGATTGGTTGAAGCCATCAATAAAACAAAAAAAGTCACAACAATTAAGTTATGACTTTCGCATTGTAGCGGGAACTGGACTTACTTCGACTACGCTCAGCATAAACTTCTCGTCCATTATCTTCGTTATTAAAAACAAAAAAGTCACAACAATTAAGTTATGACTTTCGCTTAGTAGCGGGAACTGGACTTACTTCGACTACGCTCAGCATAAACTTCTCGTCCAT
>JBMZDY010000200.1:0-4068 GCA_049614585.1 Oceanihabitans sp. | reverse complement strand
AATTATTGATGCTTCTATGCCAGCAATGATTAGAACTTCTGGACAAATGTGGAATGCCGAAGGAAAACAACAAGATACCAAAGCAATAATTCCAGACAGTAGCTATGCAGGAATGTATACAGCAACAATTGAATTTTGTAAAAAACATGGTGCATTCGACCCAACAAAAATGGGTACAGTTCCTAATGTTGGACTTATGGCACAGAAAGCCGAAGAATATGGTTCGCACGATAAAACATTTGAAATCTCTGGAAATGGAAAAGTTCAAGTTTTAGATGCTTCTGGAAACATTTTAATGGAACATACTGTAGAAGCTGGCGATATTTGGCGTATGTGTCAAACTAAAGATGCTCCTGTACAAGACTGGGTAAAACTAGCAGTTACAAGAGCAAGAGCATCGCAAACTCCTGCAGTTTTTTGGTTAGACAAAAAAAGAGCACACGATGCACAGTTAATTAAAAAAGTAAATACCTATTTACCAAATCACGATACTTCAGGACTAGATATTAGAATTCTTGCTCCTATTGAAGCTACAAATTACACATTAGAAAGAATTAAAGATGGAAAAGACACCATCTCGGTTTCTGGAAATGTATTACGAGATTATTTAACCGATTTATTTCCAATTCTAGAATTAGGAACTTCTGCTAAAATGCTTTCTATTGTACCTTTAATGAATGGTGGTGGTTTATTTGAAACTGGTGCTGGAGGTTCTGCCCCAAAACACGTACAACAATTTGTTTCTGAAAACCATTTACGCTGGGATTCTTTAGGAGAATTTTTAGCATTAGCTGTTTCTTTAGAACATTTAGGGGAGACTAATAACAATGAACAGGCAAAAATTTTAGGAGAAACTCTAGACGATGCTACAGAAAAATTATTGGAAAATAAAAAAGGGCCTTCGCGTAAAGCAGGAGAATTAGACAATAGAGGAAGTCACTTTTACTTAGCAATGTATTGGGCTGAAGCATTAGCAAACCAAAACAAAGATGAACAGTTAAAAAATACTTTTTCTACAATAGCAAATACATTAATAGAAAAAGAAAATATTATTGTTAACGAATTAAATGAAGTACAAGGAAAACCTGTAAATATTGATGGTTATTACGAACCTAACGATTCTGTAACCAGTAAACTAATGCGACCTAGTGAAACATTTAATACTATATTAAGTTCTATTTAATTAAACTTAAAATATAAAAAAAGCTCCTTTATTGGAGCTTTTTTTATACCCTATTCTATAGCATAAGGATACATCAAAACATTTCCATTACTTGAACTACACATTCTGCAAACAACTAATAATCAAATACTTAAATAATGATTATTTTGTAATTTCACTATCCATTTATCCTTTTATATAAAAATAATATGTACTTTTATATAAAATACTTCCCTTTATTTCTAAAAAATACAAATGCGTTTTATTAGTATTTAATTAATAGCAAATTCAAATTAAAATTCAACTTTTAATTTGAAATAGAAAAGACTATTAATCCATTAAATACTTTAATAATGAAAAACTTAACACTAAAACAAAAGCTTTTTTCTTTATCGCTTATTCTATTTTGCATGTTTTCATATTCTCAACAAATAGAAAAATGTGCTACCGACAAGATTATGGCATTAGAGCGTCAAAAAAACCCTATCCTATTTGACCAAAACAGAGAACAATTAGAATTATTTACACGTGAATTTGCTGAAAACAGGAACCAAACACATTCAAAAATGGTAACAAAAATACCTACTGTAATTCATGTAATACATAATGGTGAAGCAGTTGGCAATTATCCAAACATAAGTGATGTACAATTAAATAGTGCAATTACAAATTTAAATAATGCTTTTCAAAATACATCAATATATGCAGGATCAACTTTTTATAATAGTCCTATGGATATTGAGTTTGTTTTAGCTAAAGTAAAAGAAGATGGAACTGCAACAACAGGAATAGAAAGACATGATGTAAGTGGAAAACCATATGCAACAGAATATAACAACAATGGAATTAAAGGAGATAATGTTGGTGTAGAAAGTGAAATTCTTTTTAAGGATTATTTTTGGAATCCTCAAGATTATATGAATATTTGGATAGTTAAAAAAATAGATGGTATAGATACTGGTACTGGAGCATCTGGAACTTTAGGCTATGCAACATTACCAACCACTTTCCCTGGTATTACAGATGGCTTGGTTTGTCAAGCTAGAGCCTTTGGTTATAACCCAGCATACGATTCTAATAATCCTGGAGCAACACCTGGATTTGATTTTGGATCTGGTGCTGCACCAAGTTCTGCAAACGGAACAGCAGACCATGAAGTTGGTCATTACTTAAATTTACACCATACTTTTAATGGTGATAATAATGGAACTACTTGTCCGCCAGTAAGCGGAACTATTGGTACTGATGATGATGGTTGCGCAGATATACCACCTCATAAAAGAACCAATTCCGTTTGCCCAGCAGATAATCCAACTGGTAACTCTTGTACTGGTGGCTCTAACGAGCATATTCATAATTTTATGGATTATTCATCAGACGATTGCTTTTCTGGTTTCTCTAACGACCAAAGAACCAGAGTGCATGCCGCAGTAAATGGCCCAAGAGTTGGCTTTACAACAGCCATTGGGCATATCACACCAACAATAAATACTTTTCCTGTTGCTGTTACAAATACACCGGTAGTAACCGACCAAAGTGGATCGAATCTTGGAATTTTTGACGTAACACTAAATGGAACTAGTTTTAAATCTATTTCTGCATATAACGATGGGTTTTATATTAATAGAGTTGCATCGCAACCAACAATTACATTAGTAGAAAATACTGCCTATACAATTACTGTAAAAGTAGGCGTTGGAAATACGGTAGATAAAGAATTAGTAGATGTTTATATAGACTATAATAACGATGGTTCTTTTAATACAACTAACGAAAGAATTCACCAAACTCCAGGCGGTGGCGGTAAATTAAATGGAGATATTTTTACAATTAATTTTACTACACCTACTGCAGGTAATTTTGTGAATAGTCAAAAATTAAGAATGCGTGTAATATCAGATTTCGATAATAATGTAGACCCTATAAATAACTCGTACACTTCAAACATTGGCAATATAGAAGATTATTCGGTTGTATTTAATCCAACCATGTCTATAAACGATAATACAATAGATTCAAGTAAAATTAAAATATATCCAAATCCTACCAATGCTATATTAAATATTAAAAACCTTTCTAATGCCGAAATAGTTAATATTTCTATAATTGACGCCTTAGGCAGAAAAGTTAATACCCATTTAAATACGCATAGAATACCAGTAAATAAATTACAAAATGGTCTTTATTTTATACAAGTAGAATTTAGAAATAGTAATACCATTACAAAAAGATTTATAAAACAATAATTGAAAATTAGCTTAGAAAAAACTCCCAATTTGGGAGTTTTTTTTTAATTATATTTTAGTTTTATATCGTATTAAATTAAGTGTCATTATATTTATATAAATTATTTTTATTGATGAAGAAACCCAAATTACTATTCGTATTTTTTTTCCTATTAAGCACCTTTTTTATAGAAGCACAAGATAAATTCACTTTAAGCGGAACCATACAAGAAACAGCCAGTAACGAATCTTTAATTAGTGTAAATATATTAATTCCAGAATTACAAACAGGAACAACTACTAACGAATATGGTTTTTACTCTATAACTTTACCAAAAGGGACTTACCAAATAATTATAAGTTATGTTGGATACGCAGACATTGTAGAAACTATTAATCTTTCTCAAAATATTGTAAAAAACTTTAATTTAAACGAAGCTTCCGAAAATTTAGAGGAAGTAATTATAACAGATAATATTGAAAAACTAAATATTAAAAAACCACAAATGAGTGTAAATGCACTCACAACAAATACCATAAAGCAAATACCTGCAATACTAGGTGAAGCAGATGTTGTAAAAGCAATAACGCTATTACCAGGAGTTACTAATGCTGGCGAAGGTGCATCTGGTTTTAATGTTCGTGGTGGTGCGGCAGATCAAAACTTAATTCTTTTAGATG
>JBMZDY010000199.1:0-4138 GCA_049614585.1 Oceanihabitans sp. | reverse complement strand
AATTGGTGGTATTGAAGGTTCTTTGCGTCGTGTTACACATTACGATTATTGGAGCGATAAACTCATGCCTTCTATTTTAGAAACCTCTAAAGCAGATATGTTGGTGTATGGAATGGGAGAACAGCCTTTACGCGAAGTAGTTCGTTTGTTAGAAAAAGGAGTTCCATTTTCTAGTATTACTACTATTAAACAAACAGCTGTACTATTAAATGAAGGCGCAAAAATTCCTAAAAACAGTAATTGGGAAGATGTAGAAATACAGTCGCATGAAGTTTGTTTAAGCGATAAAAAGAAATTCGCTTCCAATTTTAAAACCATAGAGCAGGAATCTAATAAACTTGCAGCAAAGCGTATTTTTCAAAAAGTAGGTAATAAAACCTTGATGATAAATCCGCCATACCCAACAATGACCGAAGCAGAAATTGATGCTTCTTTCGATTTACCTTACACGCGATTACCACATCCAAAATACAACAAACGCGGACCAATACCTGCGTTCGAGATGATTAAGTTTTCTATTAACATTCATCGTGGTTGTTTTGGTGGTTGTAGCTTTTGTACCATTTCGGCACATCAAGGAAAATTTATTGCTTCGCGAAGTCAGGAGTCTATTTTAAAAGAAGTAGATACGGTTGCAAATATGCCAGATTTTAAAGGCTATTTAAGTGATATTGGAGGACCATCTGCCAATATGTATAAAATGAAAGGAAAAGTACAATCTATTTGCGATAGGTGTGTGGCTCCTTCTTGTATTTCGCCAGTAATTTGTAGTAATTTAGATACTTCGCATAAACCGTTAACGCAATTATACCAAGCTGTAGATAGTCATCCTAAAGTAAAAAAATCGTTTATTGGTTCTGGAATTCGTCATGATATGTTAGTGCCAGAATTTAATAAAAATGCAGACCCTAAAGAGTTGGATGATTACACCGAAGAAGTAATGACCAAGCATGTTTCTGGTAGACTAAAAGTTGCTCCAGAACATACTAGTGATCCTGTTTTAAAACTGATGCGTAAACCATCGTTTACCTATTTTCATAAGTTTAAAGAACGATTTGATAAAATTAATGTCGCTAAGAAATTAAAGCTGCAACTAATTCCTTATTTTATATCGAATCATCCTGCTTGCGAAGTCGAAGACATGGCAAATTTAGCTGCCGAAACCAAAGATATGGGCTTTCAATTAGAGCAAGTACAAGGCTTTACACCAACACCAATGACAGTTGCCACAGTAATTTATTATTCTGGTTACCATCCGTATACACTTAAAAAAGTAAACACACCAATTACTAGAAAAGAAAAAGAGGAGCAACATCGTTTTTTCTTTTGGTATAAAGATGAAAATAAAGCGTGGATAAAAAAGACCTTAAACAAATTAGGACGTCAAGATTTATTAGATGTTTTACTTCCAGCTAAAACCGAAAAATGGCGTAAAAACAAACCGAAAGGTGAAGCTAAAAACACCTTTAATGATGCTGTGCCTTTTAACCAACGAAAGAATAAGGCGAAGTTTAAGTCTAAGAAAAAACGCAGATAAATCTTTAAGAATAGTAAGCCTCTAATATAGATTCTATTTCATTTACAACTTTTAATGCATTGGCTGTAGTAAAACACAAAGGTGGTTTTGTTTTAATCACACTATCATAAGGACCATCTGTGCTAATAAGGATGTAACGATTTCGAAGTTCGTTTTTAATTTGCTGTGCTAATTTGGTATTAGCTTCTTTAGAATTTTCTTTTACAATTTCAACGCCAATAAATAATCCCGAACCCCTAACATCACCAATACAACTGTATTTCTCTTTTAGTTTTTTAAACAGACTTAAATAGTAATCACCAACAAGTTTTGCGTTTTGTTGTAGTTGGCTATTTTCAATTTCTTTTAAAACGGTTAGTGCTATTTTACAGGATACAGGATTACCACCAAACGAGCTAAAAAACTCCACCCCTTTACGAAACGATTCCGCAATTTTTTTAGTTGTAACAACTGCTCCCATTGGATGACCATTTGCAATTGGTTTTCCTAAAATTACGAGATCTGGAACCACTTCTTGTGCTTGAAAACCCCAAAAATAATCGCCCAAACGACCAAAACCAGTTTGTACTTCGTCACTAATACAAACACCTCCTTGTTTTCTAATGGCTGGATAAATTTCTTTTAAATAACCTTTTGCTAGTGGCACTTGTCCTCCACAACCTACAATAGGTTCTGTAATAAAAGCAGCAATTGGTTGCTTGCCATTTTTTATGGTTTCTATAGCATCTTCGGCATATTGTTTTCCTGCAGTACCATCATTATTGGTGTATTGTCCTCTGTACGTATCCGGAATTGGTGTTTTAATGATGTTACTTTTTTGCCCTTGTCCTTTGGTATTACTAAACTTATAATCACTAATATCTATAGAAAGTTGGGTGTTGCCATGGTAACCATGTTCCATTACCATAATTGTATTCTGCTTGGTATGTGCATGTGCCAATCTTATAGCTAAGTCACTTGCAGCACTACCAGAATTTACAAAAAACACCGTATCTAGAGATGCTGGAAATTTAGCTAATAAAGCTTCGGCATATTCAGAAAATGCATCAAAGATATATCTTGTATTGGTATTTAAAGTTGCTATTTGTTTTGTTGCGTTTTTGGTAATCTCTGGATGCGAATGTCCAATATGCGGAATGTTATTATAAGCATCTAAAAAGGTATTGCCATAAGCATCATACATGTATTGAAATGCAGAACCAACCATATAAATAGGATTATCGTAACTTAACGATAATATTGGACTAGATATATTGTGCCGTTTTGCTATTAAATCGGTTACCGATTTTGGTGTTTCTATATTAAAACCTGCAGCTTTATAAAACTCGTTTTTTGCATGTATTGGATTTATCGTTATCCATTGATACAGCATTTTCCATGCATTTTTTTCGCTACTAGAAGCATAGCTATTTTCAGGATCTGCTTTTTTTGCGTGTGCCGAATTACATATGCTTGTGCATAGTCTTCCTGCTATTAAGTAGTATAAAATATCTAATTCTTTTTCCGCTAACGGAAGTATTTTATGATAGCCTTTTAGGAAGTGAATTGCCCATTCTAAGGCATTTTCTTTGTCATAACAAGCATAAGTTATGGCAATAGCAACTTCGTTAATTAAATAGGAATGCGCTAAATCTCCAAAATCGATAAGTCCAGAAATGGCATTGTTTTTTACAAGAACATTCCACTCATTAACATCGTTATGAATAATGGATTTTCGTAATTCAGGAAGCTTCGGATTTACATGTAATTCGTATTGCTGAAAGAAATAAGATACTAAATTTCTGTTTCTCACATCTTCAATAGCTGTTATGTATTTTTTATTGAGTTGCAAGTATTGTAAATCCCATTCCCATTGTCTAGCTTTTAAAACATAATTATTTAGTTTTAAAAGTTGAAGATCCATTTTTGCAGTAAATGCACCTATAGATGCTACTAAGTTTGGCGTATGTGTAACATCTCCTAAAAAATCACCATCTAAAAAAGTTAGTAATCTACAGATTGTTTTCGTGTTGTTTATATCTGTTATTTTCAGGAAATTTCCATCTTTAAAAGCAACAGGTTCCGGAAACGATTGCTCTTTTTTAAATGTGTTTAATATGCTGTTTTCTGCTTCAATTAAAGCCAACATATCTTCCGAAAACGTGTAGGTTTTAAAGATATATGTATCTGTCTCTGTTTTTAACAGATAGTTTACGTTGTCGTAACCGTTGAGTTTTTTCAGTGCTACAATTTTAAAGTTAAACCAAGATTTTATAGTGTTAAGCATATGCTGTTTTTTGCTAATGCAATTTAGAGAATAATTGAATTAATTTTTGAAGAAATATTAACCTAATTCAATATAATCATAAATGAAATCATTAATAGTTTCGGTTTCTTTATCAAATTTCATGACAATTCTTGAAGTTAATCTATTTATCCATTCTGTTATTTCTTCACTAGAATTTAATTCATTCAAGAAATAAAAAATTGGATTTGATAAATCAAAATCTCCTATTAAGATATAAATATCGGTTTTAAAACCACCTGCATAGTTGGTTTCTGAGGTTTCTAATTGTTTTTTAAAACTTATTATTTTTTCATATAACGTCATATAATATAAAT
>JBMZDY010000198.1:0-4164 GCA_049614585.1 Oceanihabitans sp. | reverse complement strand
TTGCACAACAAAAAAATCTTGGTTGTGTTTTATGTTTTGCGAAGCAATAGGATTAAAATAACTTTTTCCAAAAGACAAATGGTAAATAGCATCGAGAATATTCGTTTTTCCCTTGCCATTATTGCCAACAATGCAGTTTATCTTCTCATTAAAATCAAAAGAAATACTTTCAAAATTCTTGTAATTAAGTAAGGAAAGCGATTTTAAAATCATAAAAAAATTAGATAATGCCTATTTTAGAAATAGTTTTATTAAAAAGGTCTTGCAAAATATTGAAAAATAACAAATAAATAATCCTTATATCTGAAGAAAAATTTTATTTTTGCCACGCAATAAATATGAAGATATGGCAACGTACAAGAAAAGAGGATACAAACCTAAAAATAAAGTAGAAGTAGAACAAGTTGTAGAAGAAAACTCAACAACAGCAGAAGTTTTTAATACACTAGACGAAACAGCTTCTAAAACCGAAGACTGGGTTATTAAAAACCAAAAATACATTTTTGTAATTATTGGTATCGTAGCAATAGTAGTATTAGGATATTTAGGATATAAAGAATTTATAGCAAAACCTGCGCAAACAGAAGCAATGAACGATATGTTTCAAGCGCAAAAATATTACAACGAAGCTGTAACTGGAACCGATAAAGATTCTCTATTTAATTTAGCATTAAATGGTGGCGAAGGGAAATACGGTATGTTAGATATTATTAAAGAACATAGTGGTACCGAAGCAGCAAATCTTGCAAACTACTATGCTGGAATGGCATATTTAAATAAAAAAGATTATAAAAATGCAGTTTCTTACTTAAGCAGTTACTCTGGTAATGACGAAGCTACAGGACCAATTGCTAAAGGTGCAATAGGAGATGCATTTGTGCAATTAAACCAAAAAGAAGATGCTTTAGACTATTATTTACAAGCAGCTAATTTGCGAAACAATACATTAACAACACCAATGTATTTATACAAAGCAGGAATAACAGCATTAGATTTAGGAAAAGCGAACGAAGCACTTAAATATTTTACTAGAATAAAAGAAGAATTTGCTACTACTAAAGAAGCAGCAAATATTGATGTATTTATTGGTAAAGCAGAAGTGTTAGCAAATAAATAAGTTTTCCGCTTTCTCGGAAAGTAAGCATGGCAACAGTAAATAAAAATTTATCGCATTACGATAAAGCAACAATCCCAAACGCGAAAAATTTTCGGTTTGGGATTGTTGTTTCAGAATGGAATGATACCATTACCGAAGGTTTATATAAAGGAGCACTAGAAACGCTTTTAGAAAACGGAGTAGCAGCAGAAAACATTATTAGATGGAATGTGCCTGGAAGTTACGAGCTAATTTACGGTTGTAAAAAAATGCAACAACTAGAAGTAGATGCTGTAATTGCTATTGGTAGTGTAATACAAGGAGAAACCAAACATTTCGATTTTGTTTGCCAAGGCGTAACACAAGGCATTAAAGACTTAAATATAATGCATAATGTACCTGTTATTTTTTGTGTACTAACCGATAATACAATGCAACAAGGTATCGAGCGTTCTGGTGGTATACATGGTAATAAAGGAACCGAAGCAGCAGTAGCAGCAATTAAAATGGCTACATTAAATACTCTTTAATTAGAAAGTAAAAAGCATTTGTAGTATTACTTTAATACTTTTAAAACTGGCTAATTTTAATTCTTAAATTAGAATGTTAACAATTTTTAAGGCTTTGCATCTGTGAATTTCTAGTAAATTAAGTAAATTTGAAAGGTAACCTAAACTTTTAATTTTACAGTGAATTTATTTAAACAGCGAAAAAACAAATCGTTTAGCTATACACCAAAACATCAACAAAATAAAGAGCAAACCCCAAAAAACGATTTGTCTACTAAATGGGATGCAGTTAGAAGAACGTCTAAACGAAAAAAAAGTTTTCTATCTAACTTATATGTTATGGTGCTATTTTTGATAGCTATATTAGTATTGTTATATATTTTAAGTCGTTACTAATAAAGTAAAATAGTATGAGCATTTTTAAAACCCGTAAAAACAAGAAATTTGATTACGAACCTCGTTATTATAAAGGAGAAGGAAACCCTTACGAAATAAAGCATAAATTTGACGAGCAAAGACAAACAGTTGGGAGTCAAGGCGGTTTAAAAACAAAATTAATTTCTGCATTAAACGATTATAAAAACAACGAAAACCGTACTGCAAATAAGCGTGTATTAATTATTATAGCAGTATTGGTATTTGTATTTTTGTTTCTTATAGATTTCGATTTATCCATATTCTTTACCTAGTATAAATGGCAGATATTATTCAACTTTTACCCGATCATGTTGCTAACCAAATAGCAGCAGGCGAGGTCGTACAGCGTCCTGCTTCGGTAGTAAAAGAGTTATTAGAAAATGCTATAGATGCAGCAGCAACCAGTATTAAGTTAATAGTTAAAGATGCTGGAAAAACCTTAATTCAAGTTATAGACGACGGCAAAGGAATGAGCGCTACAGATGCACGACTTAGTTTCGAGCGTCATGCTACTTCTAAAATTAGTACTGCCGAAGATTTATTTCAATTAAATACAAAAGGTTTTCGAGGGGAAGCACTTGCTAGTATTGCAGCAATTGCGCACGTTACCCTTAAAACCAAACCAGAACAAGAAGAAGTAGGTACAAGTATTGTAATTTCTGGAAGTACTATAGAAGAGCAAGAAGTAGTTGTTACTCCTAAAGGAACTTCTATTTCTGTAAAAAATTTATTTTTTAATATTCCTGCAAGACGAAATTTTTTAAAATCTAATACTGTAGAAATGCGTCATATAATAGACGAGTTTCATCGTGTTGCCCTTGCACATCCTAATATTGTTTTTGCATTGTACCATAATGGTAGTGAATTGTTTTTACTTCCAGAAAGTAATTTTAGACAACGTATTGTAAATATTTTTGGAGTAAAAACCAATGAAAAATTAGTGCCTGTAAACGAAGATACCGAAGTACTAAAAATTTCTGGATTTGTAGGAAAACCCCAGTATGCAAAAAAATCGCGTGGCGAACAATTCTTTTTTGTAAATAACCGTTTTATTAAAAGTGCCTATTTAAATCATGCCATAGCATCTGCTTTCGAAGGTCTATTAAAAGACGGCGCACATGCAAGTTATTTTTTAAATTTAGAAGTAAACCCACAAACCATAGATATTAATATTCATCCTACAAAAACAGAAATAAAATTCGATGACGAGCATACTTTATATGCAATTTTAAGAGCTTCTGTAAAACATAGTTTGGGGCAATTTAATATAGCACCAATTTTAGATTTTGAACGCGATGCAAATTTAGATACTCCGTATGGTTTTAAAAACAAAACGGTACATGCACCAAAAATAGAAGTAGATAGTAGTTTTAATCCTTTTCAAAACGAGGGCAATGCAACAGTTAAGCCTGTAACTTCTTATAAAAAAGAAACAGCAAATAGTTGGGAAGGGCTTTATGTAGGTTTAGAGTCTAAAGGAACAAAGTCGCAACAAGATTTTAGCGAAGTACAGTTTGAAAGTGAAGCACAAACAGCTTCTATGTTTACTAATGAAAACGAAATAGCTCCTACAGCTTCTACCTACCAAATACATAATAAATATATAATAAGTAAAATAAAATCTGGTATATTATTAATCGATCAGCACAAAGCGCATACACGTATTTTGTACGAAAATTTTCTTCAAAATTTAACTATAAAAGAAGCGATGAGCCAGCAATTGTTGTTTCCATTACAGTTGCATTTTTCGCCGCAAGAAATTACAATTATTAAGCAGGTAGCCGAAGATTTAGAACATACCGGTTTTGTGTTCTCGAGCATAACAAACGAAAATGTAGAAATAACTGGTGTGCCAGTAAATGTACCAGAAAGCGAAGTGTCTATTATTTTAGAACAGTTAATTAGCGATATACAAAACGAAGTGCCAGATAGTAATTTTAGTGCTTCCGATTTGTTAGCAAAGTCTATGGCAAAAAGTCTAGCTTTAAAAACTGGGCAGCAATTAACAGTGCTAGAACAAGAGCATTTAGTAAATAAACTTTTTGCTTGTAAAGAACCTAATGTGTCGCCATCTAATAGACCAACTTTTGTTACTATGACTATGGAGGAGCTGGATAGGAAATTTATGTAATTAATAATAAA
>JBMZDY010000197.1:0-4229 GCA_049614585.1 Oceanihabitans sp. | reverse complement strand
TAAAGGATATTTACACAATACAGCACATATTTGGTTTTACACAAATACTGGCGAAATTTTACTAGCACAACGTGCAGCAACAAAAACTATTTGCCCATTACTTTGGGATGTTTCTGTCGCTGGACATGTAGACGCTGGCGAAACTATAGAACAAGCAGCAATTAGAGAAACTAAAGAAGAAATAGGCTTAACTATTACAGAAGAAAATTTAGAAAAAATTGGCGTTTTCCCAAGTTTCCAAACCTATAAAAACGGTATAATTGACAACGAATTTCACCATACCTATATTGCAAAATTAACAGTAGCAATTGCAACTTTAAATTTTCAGAAAAAAGAAGTAGAAAACTTAAAATTAGTAAGCATTTCTGAATTTAAAAAACTACTAAATAAAAGCCAAACAAACAATCATTTTGTATCTACCAATAAAAAGGTATACCAATTAATTTTACAGGCAATACTAGAAAAGACAACTCCCTCAATAAAAAACAATTAATTTCAAATATGAATGCTTTACTACTCGCTATCGCTCCAGTAATTATTATAATTCTGTATATCTATTACAAAGACAAATACGACAAAGAACCTAAAAGCTTATTATTCTATAGTTTTTTACTAGGCGCTTTTATAAGTATAATAGTTACAACCCTATTATATGTAATTACAGATTACACCATACCAATAGAAATACATGGCAACAAAAGTATTTTACAACTATTTATAAAAGCCTTTTTTGTGGTCGCTTTAATAGAAGAGTTTAGTAAGTATATTATTGTACGGTATTTTGCGCAACCCAACAAAGCTTTTAACGAACAGTTTGATGGCATTGTATATGCTGTAATGGTTTCTATGGGTTTTGCAGCAACCGAGAATATAATATATGTAATTGATGGAGGCTTAGAAACTGCAATTTTAAGAGCTTTCACTGCTGTACCTGCACATGCTACTTTTGGTATTTTAATGGGTTATTTTATGGGGAAAGCTAAATTTAACAAAAATAAAAAACGCTTAAATTTAGTTGGGCTTTTACTAGCAGTAATTTTTCATGGTACCTACGATTTCTTTTTGTTTCTAGAATTTATTCCTGGCATATGGATTGGTGCATTTATATCTCTTATACTTGGTATTTTACTTTCTAGAAAAGCCATTAACAAGCATTCTAATAATTCCAGATTTAAAACCTTATAGTTTGCGTTTTTATAATTATTATATTTACATCCAAAATTAACAAACATATGTCCAATTCTTATAAAGTAAAGGTTAATAATACTTTCGAGTTTAACTTAGACCAATCGAAAATTTCCAGTTTAGATGCTATCAAAACCGAAGCATCAAATTTTCATATATTACAGAATAACACTTCTTTTAAAGTAGAAATTAAAGAAAATAATTTCCTAAACAAAAGCTATACAATACAAGTAAACAATAACAACTATACAGTTGCAATTCAAGATAATTTAGATGTATTAATACAAGAAATGGGTTTTGAAGTTGGCGCGACAAAAAAAGTAAACCATTTAAAAGCACCAATGCCAGGATTAATATTAGAAATTAATGTAAAAGAAGGACAAGAAATAAAAGAAGACGATGCTCTTTTAATATTAGAAGCTATGAAAATGGAAAACGTATTAACCGCTCCTAGAGATGGTGTTATAAAATCTATTTCGGCAAATAATGGAGATGCAGTAGAAAAAAATCAACTTTTAATTGAATTCGAATAGCTATTCGTCTGTTCGAGTATTTTGTAAAAAATAAACAAAATGTATCGAGAACTTCTCGATATAATTCTGATAAAAAAATCAGAATCGCTCGAAGTGACCAATAAACATAAATAAAATATGAAAAAAATATTAGTAGCAAACCGAGGAGAAATTGCTATTCGTGTAATGCGAACAGCAAAAAAAATGGGCATAAAAACCGTTGCAGTATACTCTACGGCAGATAGAAACGCTCCACATGTAAAATTTGCAGACGAAGCTGTTTTAATTGGTGAAGCACCTTCAAATCAATCGTACTTATTAGGAAATAAAATAATTGAGGTAGCAAAAGAATTACATGTAGACGCTATTCATCCTGGTTATGGTTTTTTATCTGAAAATGCAGACTTTGCAGAAGCGTGCGAAAAAAACAACATTGTTTTTATTGGTCCAAAAAGTAAAGCCATAAAAATAATGGGAAGCAAATTGGCTGCCAAAGAAGCGGTTAAAGCTTACAATATACCAATGGTACCAGGAACCGATGAAGCAATTACCGATATTGCTGAAGCAAAAAAAATTGCCAAAGAAATTGGGTTTCCTATTTTAATTAAAGCATCTGCTGGTGGAGGCGGAAAAGGAATGCGTGTAGTAGAAAATGAAGCCGATTTTACATCGCAAATGGATCGCGCAATAAGTGAAGCCGTAAATGCTTTTGGCGACGGATCGGTTTTTATCGAGAAATATGTGACTTCACCAAGACATATAGAAATACAAATCATGGCAGATGCTCATGGAAATGTAATTCATTTATTTGAACGCGAATGTAGTATACAAAGACGCCATCAAAAAGTTGTAGAAGAAGCTCCTTCTGCTGTACTTACATCAAAACTAAGAACTAAAATGGGAGATGCTGCAATAAAAGTTGCAAAGTCTTGCGATTATATAGGAGCTGGAACGGTAGAGTTTTTATTGGATGATGATCTTAACTTTTATTTCTTAGAAATGAATACAAGGTTGCAAGTAGAACATCCTGTAACCGAGTTGATAACTATTACAGATTTAGTAGAACTACAAATAAAAGTAGCTAGAGGCGAAAAACTACCTCTTAAACAAGAAGATTTAAAAATTAACGGCCATGCTTTAGAATTACGTGTGTATGCCGAAGACCCGTTAAACGATTTTTTACCTAGCGTTGGTAATCTGGAAGTTTATAAATTACCAGAAGGAGAAAACATTCGCGTAGATAATGGTTTTGAAGAAGGCATGGATATTCCTATTTATTACGATCCTATGTTATCTAAATTAATAACCTATGGAGAAACAAGAGCAGAAGCCATACAGTTAATGCAAAAAGCAATTCAAAACTATCAAGTAAAAGGTATTCAAACTACCTTACCTTTTGGCAGTTTTGTATGTGAACAGGAAGCTTTTCGTTCTGGAAATTTTGACACACATTTTGTGAAGAAATATTATTCTGCAGAAGCGCTACTAGAAAAACAAAAAGAAGAAGCTAAAATTGCTGCTTTAATTGCTGTGCAACAATATTTAGAAGATCAGAAATTATTAAGAATATCAAAATAATTTCTTGTCATGTAGGTTTCGACTGCGCTCAACCTGACAAAAAATTAAAACAATAAGAATTTACATAAATGGAATCCAAAATAAAAAACCTCAACGAAAAACTTGCAAAAGCCTATATAGGTGGCGGACAAGCTAGAATAGATAAGCAACACCAAAAGAAAAAACTAACCGCAAGAGAGCGTGTTATGTATTTACTAGACGAAGGATCTTTTGAAGAAATTGGTGCCTTAGTTACCCATAGAACCAAGGAATTTGGTATGGAAAACCAACAATTTTATGGCGATGGTGTGGTTACAGGATATGGTACTGTAAACGGAAGACTAATTTATGTATTTGCACAAGATTTTACAGTTTTTGGTGGTTCTTTATCTGAAACACATGCAGAAAAAATTTGCAAGGTTATGGATTTAGCGCTTAAAGTTGGTGCACCAATTATTGGATTAAACGATTCTGGTGGCGCAAGAATTCAAGAAGGGGTTCGCTCACTTGGTGGCTATGCAGATATTTTTTATAAAAATGTACAGGCATCTGGGGTAATACCACAAATTTCTGCAATAATGGGTCCTTGTGCTGGTGGAGCAGTCTACTCTCCTGCAATGACCGATTTTACCATTATGGTAGAAGATACAAGTTATATGTTTGTTACAGGACCAAACGTAGTAAAAACAGTTACGAACGAAGAAGTTACTAGCGAAGAATTAGGAGGCGCAAGTACACACTCTACTAAATCTGGTGTTGCACATAAAACCTCTTCTAATGATGTAGAATGCTTAGAAGATATTAAAAAACTATTAAGTTACTTACCACAAAATAATACCGAAACACCGAAGCAATTAGCTTTTGAATTACAAGATGAAGTACGAGAGAGTTTGTCAACAATAATTCCAGAAAATGCAAGTACACCTTACGATATGCACGATGTTATTTCTGGTATAATAGATACCGATTCTTTTT
>JBMZDY010000196.1:0-4266 GCA_049614585.1 Oceanihabitans sp. | reverse complement strand
ACATCCCGGTGCAGATAACTTAATGGAAATGTTATTAATGATAGATGCTGCCAAGCGTGCTTCTGCAAGACACATTACAGCTGTTTTGCCTTATTTTGGATGGGCAAGACAAGATAGAAAAGATAAACCAAGAGTTCCTATAGCTGCAAAATTAGTTGCCAAAATGTTGGAAACAGCAGGTGCTACTCGCATTATAACAATGGATTTGCATGCAGACCAAATTCAAGGATTTTTTGAAAAGCCAGTAGATCATTTATTCGCTTCTACTGTTTTTTTGCCTTACTTAAAGGAGTTAAATTTAGATAATTTAACCATTGCATCCCCAGATATGGGAGGAAGTAAAAGAGCCTATGCCTATTCTAAAGCAATGAAAAGCGATGTGGTAATATGCTATAAACAACGAGCAAAAGCTAATGTGATTTCACACATGGAATTAATTGGAGATGTTACCGGTAAAAATGTAGTTTTGGTAGACGATATGGTTGATACCGCAGGCACATTAACCAAAGCTGCCGATTTAATGATGGAACGCGGCGCTCTAAGTGTAAGAGCAATATGTACACATCCCATATTATCTGGAAGTGCATATGAAAAATTAGAAAATTCTAAACTTGAGGAGTTAATTGTCACAGATTCAATTCCATTAAGGCAAGAAAGCAAAAAAATAAGAGTATTAAGTTGTGCAAATTTATTTGCCGAAGTGATGCATAATGTTCACTTAAACAAATCTATAAGCTCTAAGTTTTTAATGTAACCTAGAGTTACATCAAACAAGTATATTAATAATTAAATATAAATAACAAAAATGAAATCAATTACAATCAACGGATCTCAAAGAGAAAGCGTAGGCAAAAAAGCAACAAAAGCCTTACGTAATGCTGGTCAGGTTCCTTGCGTATTATACGGAGGAGACAAATCAGTGCATTTCTCTGCACCAGAATTAGCTTTCTCTAAACTAGTATACACGCCAAACGCGCATACAGTTGTGATTGAGCTTGACAACGGCGAAAAACTACACGCTGTATTACAAGACATTCAATTTCACCCAGTAACCGATAGAATTTTACATGTAGATTTCTATCAGTTATTCGAAGACAAAGAAATTGCACTTAATATTCCTGTTAATTTAATAGGTAACTCTAAAGGGGTTAAAAACGGTGGTGTTTTAAGAAAAAACAACCGTAAGTTACGTGTTAAATCTTTACCAGCTAACTTACCAGATTTTATTGAAGTAGATATTACTCCATTAAAAATTGGTGATAAAATTTATGTTAGAGATTTAGAACAAGAAAAATATAGCTTCTTACATACCGATAACACCGTAGTATGCCAAATTAAAACTTCTAGAACTGCAATTGCAGAAGACGAAGAGGAAGAAACTGAAGGAGATGCAGAAGCAGCTCCAGCAGCAGATGCAGCTCAAGAATAGATATATATTCTTTATATACATTATAAAAGCATTCTGTCTCGATACCTATCGAGATTTAGAATGCTTTTTTTATTTTTACAGAAACAAAAACTTCTATGTGTAATTTTTTAAAAAGCTTATTTTCAAAAAAAACAGCATTAAATACCTTAGAAGAAAATATTAAGATGAAAAAATATTTAATTGTAGGCCTAGGTAATATTGGCGAAAAATATGCAAATACCAGGCATAACATTGGTTTTAAAATATTAGACCATTTAGCAAATAAAGAAGCACTAACTTTTGAAACCCAAAAGCTAGGTGATTTATGTTCGTATAGATTTAAAGGGCGTACTTTTATACTATTAAAGCCTAGTACTTATATGAATTTAAGCGGAAAAGCAATTTTGTATTGGCTGACCAAAGAAAAAATTCCATTAGAAAATTTATTGGTAATTACCGACGATTTAAACCTTCCCTTTGGAAGCATACGAGTAAAAACAAAAGGAAGCGATGGTGGCCATAACGGATTAAAAGACACCCAAGACAAACTAAATACAACCAAGTATAATCGTTTTCGGTTTGGCATTAGCGATGCTTATAGCAAAGGCCGACAAGTAGACTATGTGCTTGGCGAATGGACAACAGAAGAAAACGAAAAACTACCAGAGCGATTAGAAAAAGGGGTAGAAATAATAAAATCGTTTGGAACAGCTGGCATACAAAACACCATGAATTCCTTTAACGGAAAATAACATTATATTTTTAAACAAAAAAGGCTATCTAATAATTTAGATAGCCTTTTTTTTATTGTGTAAAACAGTATTACTTAATTACTAATTTTTTAGTTATAGTATTTCCGTTTTGTGCTATTTTTAAAATATAAACACCACTATTTAATTTAGAAACATTTAAAACATTATTAGTAAGTGTTTGTTGTAATACTTGTTTTCCAAGTATGTTAAATGCACTTACTGTTATTGTTTCGTTTGTTTTACTTGTAATATTTACTATCCCTGTATTTGTTGGGTTAGGGAATACATTAAATGTATTTACAACAACGGTATTAACAGATAAAGAAAAATCGTTTTCAGCACCTGGTGTTCCAAAATCTCCATTACCAAGATCGTTTGTTGCTACACCCCAATTTGCTCCAAGGTCGTTACTAGTTGCATCTAAGTGTAAAACAGATAACTCCATTGCTGCTCCATTAGGATCTGGAAAAGCATTTGCTCCTCCGTCATCATAATAAACTTCATCAATTATGTTACCTGAACAAGTCAAGATAATCTCATCATCTCCATTAGCTAAAGAGATATCACCACCATAGCTATAATCTGCTACTGGTATTGTAGTTGCGCCATTAGCTAAAACAGCATAACCACCAGCAGGAACAACTACTGAAGAGGCTATTGCATGCGAGTCTGAACCTGCATCAGATATTATCCATCCAGATAAATCTATAGCAGCTCCTGTTGTATTATATACCTCAAAGTATTCACCAGCTGGATCATTTCCAGAAGACGCAGGGTTTTGCATAATTTCTGTAATTATAATACTTCCTACAGGACCACAAGTTGAAGGTAAACAAGTTGGCGCACTTATATATGTATTAATATTACAACTACTACTAGTTGGTTCACCAGCAATATTTAAAGTAAAATCTACCATTTCGTCTACACCAGTAATTGTTATTGTACCAGCAGCAACGTTAGTTACATCTTCGGTAATTGTACCAATATTTCCATTAGTTACTGTGTAAGTAATACCATTAGCTCCACCAGTATATTCTATTGTAGTTGTATACGTATCTGTACCTGTAGTTTCAGCATCACAAGTAGTTGTAATGTTTCCTACTACTATATCACAAGGATATGCAACCGAGAAATTTACTGTAGCAGATACAGTAGGTGTAATTGGTGTATGATTATTATCTACTAAAGTCATTACAACTTCATAAGTTCCACCATCAATTGTTGGTACTAAAACATCAGACACATCATATTTCATGGTTTGATTTCCATTTAAAGTCCAGTGTATATGTCCGTCAAGACCTGCAGTAGTAGCTCCCACATCAAAATTTTGTACTATAATAGAAACTGGTACTTCTATTGTTCCCGAAGGAAAAACTTGATTATTAGCAGGAGAAGTAATACTTATTGAAGGAGGCGCTGCACCTTCGAATACAGAAATATCGTCTAAGAAAAACTGCTCAGGCCCTGCATTTACTTTAGCACGAACTCTAATTTGTAATGTGTTTCCAGAAATTCCTGATTGAGAAATTGTTTCTGTTGTAGCCCAATCATCTGTTCCAGATTGCCCTAATATAGTATGATCAGTGTCTCCTAACCCGTTCCAGTTAGCAATTAATGTAAAAGCACCACCATCTATACTATAGTATACATCGTAAAAATCGGAAGTTTCAAAACCTCCAGAGTTATTAGATGCAGTTAATTGAAAAGTAACAGCACTAGTCGCTGAAGAAATATCTATAGATTCCGATTCCCAAATAACACCTTCTGCTCCATCGGTGTCTCTAAAACTTAAAGTACCTCCAATAGTTTTGGTCCAATCTGATGCATTATAAATTCCAGAATTAGACGCATCTAAAGTCCATTTAGTTACACTTCCAGGATAATCTCCTATGTTTGCAATACCTCCAGAACCATCGCCTTCAATTCCTGTGTTTTCTGCATAAGTACTAAAATCTTCCGTCCATATTTGGCTAAAAGACACGGTACTTACAAATAATAAAAGTAAAAAGTAAATTTTTTTCATAATCGTTTTTTATAAAATTTGAATACAAATATAGCGAGAAAAATTCTGTTATTAATAACACAAACAAAAACTTAACTAAAATT
>JBMZDY010000195.1:0-4293 GCA_049614585.1 Oceanihabitans sp. | reverse complement strand
TGGTATTAGAATGCATTCTAGATCCACGCAGAACAATTTTTGTAGATGGCATTGAAGTCGCCATTTCCAGTCCTGCTATTTCTCCTTGAAGCGGTTTATTTATAGATGCATTTTTAGAACTAGATTGATAAGCCACTTGGTTATGATAAGCTTTTTTTCTACTTCGCTTTAACTGTGCTGCAGTAGGTTTACTATGCCTTCTTCCAAAACTAATACCTAAAGCGGTTACAACAACCTCATCTAAAGTATTGTCTGGTTGCAAGGACACGTTAATGGTATTTACGTTAGTAACCGTTATATTTTGCATTGCATAACCAACATAATTAAAAATTAAAACATCGCCTACATTAGTTCTTATTTTATACTTGCCATCAAAATCTGTAGAAGTCCCATTTGTGCTCCCTTTTACTAAAACGGTTGCGGTTGGTAAAGGCAGTCCATTCTCGTCACTAACAATTCCTGTTATTATTTTTTCTTGCGCATATAGTTGTATAGTTAACAAAAATGCAAATGTGTATTGTAGTATTTTTTTCATAATAAATAGTTTTAAAAATTAATCTTTAATTATTGCTAAAAGTTCTGGCAGTACTGCAATTGCTGTAAGTAATACCAAGTTGTTTTTAGATTTCTTTTTACTTGTTTTTTCTGCTGTTGTGTTTGCCAAATTTGAAATAGGAATTGCTTTTGTACCGTTTGGGTTTCTTATCATTATTACCGAATTGGTTGCATTCTCTTTGTAAATTTCGTTTGCATAATTATAAGCTAGCGTAATTCCATCATTTGTAGTATTATATAGTTTGGAAGAAAAATTATGGATGGCATTTAATAATTTCTTTATGTCTTTTACAGAAGTTTCCTTTAAAATCATTCCGTTTAAAGCATTATATGCTACTATAGAAATGGTGTCTTCTTCATTTAATTTTTCAGAAATATATTTTATTGCCTGTTTTATTAAAATAGATTCTTCGCTACTAAAATTAATTTTGGTAGTTTCTATTAACAGTACAATATTTTGAGCAGAATTAGTAGAACCATAATTTTCTACCATAAAAGGAATCATGTTTTCTATTGTTACCGATTTGGTAATAATATTTTTTTCTTGTGCTTGTATTTGCAGAGCAACAAGCCATACAAAAAGTAGTTGCATTACATTTCTCATAAGGTTTTGGTTTTAAAGTTTACGTAAACTTATAGTTAAACCTTATTTTACAAAACCTGTAATGCGTGAAGTATTCTTTTGAGTGAGTAAAGCTATTCTTTTAAACTTTTTAAAATTTCCTGACGAAGTATTTTACCGTTTTTACTTTCGGCAAATTTTTCTACAGCATAGATTTTTTTAGGAATTTCAATTTTTTCTAAAACATTAAATACCGAAGAATTAATGCTATTGGTTAGCTTTTCTAGAATAAGTATAACTCGTTCTCCATAGGTAGCGTCTAATTCTTTCGCAATAATAAAACGCTCTGAAATTTTATGCTGAAGCTTCGCCTCTATTTGTTCAGGAAACAGTTTTACTCCTCCAGAGTTTATAACGTTATCGATACGGCCAAGCCATAAAAACGATTTTTTTGATTGTAATTTTACAACATCGTTAGTAGTAATTTTTTCTTTTAATAAATTTGGTGCATCTATAACCAAGCAACCTCTAGTGTCTTGCGAAATATTAATATTTGGTAATGTTTTAAAATAAAGATTTGTGCCTATTGCTGCATTAAAATTGTTTAGTTTTTTAACTGCTATATGTGTAATAGTTTCGGTCATACCATACGTTTCGTACACATTGACTTTTAAGTGGCTTATTTTTTCTTGAAGCGGTTTAGATACCGAAGAACCACCAACAATAATGGTTTTAATTTTACTACTATTTGTTAAAATGTTTTGTAACTGCAGCGGTATCATTGCACAAAAATGATACTCTTTTTTAAAATTAAAATCAGGCTGTAAGGATGGTTTTACTAGATCTAGTTCTAAGCCTAGAATAAGTGCTCGAACAAGCATCATTTTACCTGCAATGTATTTCGACGGTAAACAATGTAAAGCAGTATCGCCAGGTTTTAAATTAAAGAAATCGCCAGTTGCAATAGCAGAATGTACCATCGCTTGTTTTTGTAATTTTACAATTTTAGGAATTCCTGTAGAGCCTGAAGTTGTTGCTAAAATAAAATCTTTTTTATTTAACCAATCTAATAAGAAATCGCCCAATTCTTTTTGATAATCAACACCTTCTTTTACGTAGCTATATGCAAAATCTTTTAACTCATTATAAGAAAACGAGTTATTATTAATTTTAAAACGATAGTGTATTTTACTAAAATGTGGTGCCACTAATTCATTATTTTATAATCTTCTTTTATTGGTTTTTCTATACTGCCAAATAATTTTTCATTCCAATTAGACCATTTGTATTTTTTAGATAGAATAAATAATAACAACGGAAAAATAATAAATACAGGCATAAATACATCTAAAAATCCTGCAGAAGTAGGATTAGACAAATCTTTTAATACCGAATGCGTTTGAAAAGCTGTCCAATCTGCGGTAACTAACAATGCTGTAAATAAATTATTAGCTGCGTGAAAACCTAGTGCTAATTCAAGCCCATCGTCCATTAATGTCATAATTCCTAAAAACAAACCAGTTCCTATATAGTATACCATAATTACATAACCTAGTTTTTCTACTTCAGGATTTGCAATATGAAGTAACCCAAATACCACAGAAGTTATAAGTAATGGCAACCATCTATTTTTAGCTAAAACACCAATACCTTGCATTAAATAGCCTCTAAAAAGATACTCTTCAAAACTAGTTTGTAATGGCACCAAAACTATTGCTATTGCTGTTAATATTAAAAAGGGTTTTAAATTAAAATTCACCACATAATCCGATGGTGATAAATAATAATCTAATAACACCAACCCTGAAGAAAGAATTCCCCAGAAAAAGAATATAAACCAAAAACGTTTCCAATCTATTTTTTTTCTTGCAGTAGTTAATTGCACAATAGACTGGTTATGAATAAATTTTACTGCTAAAAACAAGAATATCAATCCGCCAGCAAACGGTAAAAGTATATAAATTAAGTTTTCATTAGATTCAAACAAAGACATTAAATATTGCACATCGTTTAACCTACTTACATCTACTTCTGCACGCATTCGTTTTGCAAAAACTGCAATTAAATGTGGAGCCGAAAAAACTGTTACTCCAATTATTGCTATTACAACTCCAATAATATAACGCCACCAATCGTGCAAAATGTTAAAAGCTTGTTTTATATACATATACTTATAATTTAAATTTCCAATTTATATTTTGTTGGTACTGTAAATGACCATTACTTACTTGTAATGGGCTCACTATATTATTTGTAAACAAACTACCTGTACCAAGCCCTTGCGGTAGTTTACTTTGTAAAGTATAGGTCCATTGTGCTATTGCATTTAAACCTATATTACTTTCTAAAGCACTAGTAATCCACCAACCTATATTTTTTTTATTTGCTATTTCAATCCATTGCTTACTACCCGAAAAACCACCGACTAAACTAGGCTTTAATATAATATATTGCGGATTTATTATTTGTAGTAACTCTTGCTTTTTTGTTACATTAAAAACACCTATTAATTCTTCGTCTAATGCTATTGGAAGTGGGGTTTTTTCGCAAAGATTTGCCATTTCTTGAATTTGACCCTGTTTTATTGGTTGCTCAATAGAGTGCAATTCTAACTCCGAAAGCCTTTTTAGTTTCTCTAATGCTTCTGTATATGCAAAAGCGCCATTAGCATCTACTCGCAATTCTATATCTTTTGCATTAAATTCTTTTCTTATAGATTTTAAAAGTTGTATTTCGGTATTAAAATCTATAGCACCAATTTTCATTTTAATACATTTAAATCCAGCATCTATTTTTTCGGTAATTTGTTTTTTCATAAATGCTTTACTTCCCATCCATATTAGTCCATTTATAGGAATAGCGTCTTCGCCATTTGTAAATAAGGAAGGAAACAATAAAAAACTATTATCGTTTTCTAAAGATTTAAAAGCCATTTCTAGACCAAACTGAATACTTGGATAATGCTGTAATTCTTGCAACAATACCTCTAAACCCAGATGAATATTTAAACAGGTCCACTGTAATATTTTTTCGTAACCAGAAACATCATCTGCGCTAAGACCTCTAAAAAGGCCACATTCACCAATACCTTTTTTTTCATTTTCTTCAATTATTAAAAACCAAGTTTCCTTTGTTTTTAATACACCTCGCGAAGTGCCACTTGCTTGCTTAAAATT
>JBMZDY010000194.1:0-4332 GCA_049614585.1 Oceanihabitans sp. | reverse complement strand
AAGTAGATTACGTAATACCAGCAAACGATGATGCTTCTAAATCTATCGATAAAATTTTAACGCATGTAACTACTGCAATTGCTACAGGTTTAGCAGAGCGTAAAGCTGAAAAAAATGCTCCAAAAGCAGAAAAAAAAGCAGCTCCAGCTAAAAAAGCAGAAAAAGTAGAAGCGGTTAAAGAAGAGGAAGAATAAAATAAATTACACAAAACAAATAAGTCGTTTTATTTTTTTCTTTATTAAGAAATTAAAAAAACGACTTTTTTAAATTTTACTTATTATGAGTACAACAATAAAAATTACAGCAGCAGAAGTAAACAAATTAAGAAAAGCTACCGGAGCTGGTATGATGGATTGCAAAAAAGCTTTAGTTGAAGCGGAAGGCGATTTCGACAAAGCTATCGATGTATTACGTAAAAAAGGACAAAAAGTAGCTGAAAAAAGAGCAGATCGCGATTCTAGCGAAGGTGCTGCAGTTACTAAAATTAATGCAGACAATACTGCTGGTGTTGCTATTGTATTAGGTTGTGAAACAGATTTTGTTGGTAAAAACGAAAGCTTTTTAGCACTTGCAAATCAATTTGCAGATATCGCATTAAACCATAGCAATAAAGAAGATTTCTTAGCTGCAGATTTTGGTGGAATGACTGTTGCCGAAAAACTAGTAGAACAAACTGGAGTAGTTGGTGAAAAATTAGAAATCAACGCTTTCGAAAGACTAGAAGCTCCTTACGTAGGTACTTATGTGCATATTAATAAAATTGGTGCTTTAGTTGGTTTATCTGAAAATAACGCAGAAGTAGCTAAAGATGTAGCAATGCAAGTAGCTTCTATGGGAGCAACTTCTTTATCTTACAAAGATTTCGACCCAGCATTTGTTGCAAGCGAAACCGAAGCAAGAATTGCTGTTATTGAAAAAGATAATATCGAGTTAGGTCGTTTAGGTAAAACACTTAAAAACGTACCACAATACATTTCAATGGCACAATTAACTCCAGAAGTTATGGCACAAGCAGAAGCAGATGCGAAAGCACAATTAGCTGCCGAAGGGAAGCCAGAACAAATTTGGGATAAAATTTTACCAGGTAAAATGGATCGTTTTGTTAGCGATAACACAACATTAGATCAAGAACAATGTTTATTAGATCAAAAATTTATTAAAGACGAAAAACAAACCGTTGCAGCTTATGTTGCATCAAAAAACGTTGCAGTAACTGCATTTAAACGTGTGTCTTTAGGATAGTAATAAAGGTAGTTGTCATTCAGAGTGTCACACTGAGCGCAGTCGAAGTGCGAAAACGAAGAATCTCATCTAACTATTAAATTTCTAAAACCACTACACTTTCTATTTAAGTGTAGTGGTTTTTTTATTTCTAACATTCTGCTTTCCAAAAAAAAGATATTGATTATATTTGCTAAACCCAAATTTCCTGCGAAAGCAGAAATCTCATAAATGCCTAGAATTAACTCATGAAATACAAAAGAATACTTTTAAAATTATCTGGTGAAGCCTTAATGGGAAATCGCCAATACGGTATCGACCCAGAACGTTTAGCAGAATATGCACAAGACATAAAAACCATTACAAAACTTGGAGTAGAAGTAGCAATAGTTATTGGAGGTGGAAACATTTTTAGAGGTGTAGCAGGAGCTATGAATGGTATGGACCGCGTACAAGGAGACCATATGGGAATGCTTGCAACCGTTATTAATGGCTTAGCATTACAAAACGCATTAGAAGATGCCGATGTAAAAACACGTTTGCAAACGGCAATTAAAATTAACGAAGTGGCAGAACCTTTTATACGTAGAAAAGCAATGAGTCACTTACGTAAAGGACGTGTTGTTATTTTTGGAGGAGGAACAGGAAACCCATATTTTACAACAGATTCTGCAGCAGTATTACGAGCAATAGAAATAGAAGCCGATGTAATATTAAAAGGAACACGTGTAGATGGTATATATAATGCAGATCCAGAAAAAGATAGTAACGCAGTAAAATTCGAGCACATTACTTTTGAAGATGTGTTGCGTAAAGGACTAAAAGTAATGGACACTACAGCATTTACATTAAGTCAAGAAAACAAATTGCCTATAATTGTTTTTGATATGAATAAAAAAGGGAATCTACTTAAAGTAGTATCTGGAGAAAACATTGGTACCAAAGTAAATTTATAAATTTTGGCGCAGTTTTTGAAAACCAATAAGTAAATTAAAAATTAAAACAATGAACGAAGATATTCAATTTATAATAGATACAGCTAAAGAAGCAATGGCAAATGCCATGAAACACTTAGAAAAACAATTAGCTAATATACGTGCAGGAAAAGCAAGTCCTGCCATGTTAGGAAGTGTAATGGTAGACTATTACGGAACCCAAACACCACTAGCACAAGTAGCAAATGTAAACACACCAGATGGTAGAACAATAACAGTACAACCATGGGAAAAAAATATGCTACAAGAAATAGAACGTGGTATAGCATATGCAAATTTAGGGTTTAACCCAATGAATAATGGCGAAACAATAATAATAAACGTTCCGCCACTTACCGAAGAGCGTAGACGCGACCTTTCTAAACAAGCAAAAGCAGAAGCAGAAGATGCTAAAGTAGGAATTAGAAATGCAAGAAAAGATGCAAATAACGATATTAAAAAACTAGACGTTTCTGAAGATGCGCAAAAAAATGCAGAACAAGACGTACAAGATTTAACCGATTCGCATATTAAAAAAATAGATGAAGTCTTTGCTAATAAAGACAAAGAAATTATGACTGTATAATAATAAAGCGACTAAAAAGTCGCTTTTTTTATACCTTAATATTAACTTTATCGTTAGTATACTTATGAAAGCAAAACAAATCCTTTTTTTACTATTATTTTTTCAAAGCATTATAAACTTTGCACAAAATAAATACGCATTTATACCAAATAACCAAAAGCAGCTTACCGAAAAACAGTTAGAAATAGCTCAAATAAGTATAACACCAGATGTGCTTTTATTTTCCGAAAAAGGAAAAATACTAGATGCTTCAAATATGGTATTAATGACAAACCCAGAATACCAACCTCTTTTTTTTGCAAATAACCAAGGAAATGTAAAATCGGTAGTATTTATTAAAAAAAATAATGCGCCAAATATAATTCCAACAAACAAAGAAGCGCAATTCACAAAAGGAGAACCTGCTCTAGATTTTATTGCAACCGATTTAAGCGGAAAAAGGTATAAGCTTTCCGAGCTTCGTGGAAAAGTAGTAGTATTAAATTTCTGGTTTACCAAGTGTAGTCCTTGTGTAATGGAAATTCCAGATTTAAACCATTTAACCAGCTTTTATAAAGAAAAAGAAGTGGTTTTTCTTGCCATTACTTTTAATAAAAAAGAAATAGTTAAACCATTTTTAAAGAAACATCCTTTTAAATATGCTATTTTAGCAGATGCAAATGCAGTTGTAGACAGTTATAATGTAAATAGTTTTCCTACCAATATTATAATTAATAAAAAGGGAGAAATAGTGTATAAAGGAATAGGATATAGAACGAATATTAAAGCGGTGCTTAAAGCTGCTATAAACGAAAATTTATAGTGTTTTTATATGAAAAAATACGGCTTTACTGTATTACTAATATTAAGTTTCCTTATAAGTGGAGCGCAAAACCCAGCACCACAAAAAGATAGTACAAAAACCAAAACCGATTCTATTAAAAGACGCGCTTTAATAAAGCAATTAGGTAACGGTTATTTCCCAACAAAATATATAGATATAGATTTACGCTATTTGGTAAAATACAACCAATACGAAGCCTTACGAACAGGAATTGGAGGAAGAACAAATAATACCTTTTCTGAAAAAATAAGATTCAATACCTACGTAGTATATGGTTTTAGAGATAAAGCCCATAAATATAGTTTTGGCGCAGGAGTACGCCTTGTAAAACACACCAACACTTGGGTTAATTTTGCGTATACAAACGATTTAAGCGAAACCGGAAGCTCTACTTTTTTAACCGATAATCGCTTTTTTCAATTATTCGAACCAAGGCTTTTAAATATAGATTTGTTTCATAAACACATAACCACTTCAGTATCTTTAGAGCACCAATTTACACCGCATTTAGTAGCAGAGTCGGAGTTTGCACATAGCAAAATAGACCCTACATATTATTATAGTTTTTTTGTAGATAATAAAACCTATCAAACATTTAATTTAAGCACGTCAAAAACCGCTTTGCAATGGAGTCCTTTTAGTAGATTCGAAATACAAGAAAATAAGCTAAAAGAAATAAAATCGGGATACCCAAAGTTTACCTTACAATACACCAAAAGCCTAAGAAC
>JBMZDY010000193.1:0-4396 GCA_049614585.1 Oceanihabitans sp. | reverse complement strand
CTGCACTACCAAACCCTATGAAAGATAGGATTTATGAAATTATTAAAGTAACAGAAATTGAAAATTCTGCAAATGTTGCGCAAAATATTGGTCGTGCTTTAGAATACTATCCAGAATTAAAAAAAGATAAAATAATTGTAGATTATGCAAATGCTACAGACGATAAGTTGCGTATTGAACTAAAGCAACAAGTACTTAAAATAGAACAAGAAAAACCAAAAAGTAATTTAGATACACAAATACTATCTACTTTAATGAGTGGATTACGACAAATTAAAACACCAGAAGAAATGGTGTTACTTACCAAAGCTATTCGAATTTCGGCGCAAGGACAACGAGAAATTATGAAAGCGATGCATCCTGGAATGTCTGAAACCGAAGTACAAGGTGTACACGAATTTGTTTATAAAAAGTATGGAAGCGAGTACGAAGGTTACCCAAGTATTGTTGGCGCTGGTAATAATGGTTGCGTTTTACACTATATAGAAAACAGTAAAATGAAAGTAGCAAACGATTTGGTACTTATGGACCTTGGAGCAGAATACCATGGTTACTCTGCCGATGTTACTAGAACCATTCCAGCAAATGGAAAGTTTACAAAAGAGCAAAAACAAATTTACGACTTGGTATATCAAGCCCAAGAAGCAGGTATTGCTGCCTCTAAAGTTGGTAACCCATTTAATGCTCCAGATGCTGCTTGTAGAGCAGTAATTAATAAGGGTTTGGTAGCATTAGGAATTATTAAAACGGAAAACGAAGCTAGACAATATTTTCCACATGGTACTTCGCATTATTTAGGTTTAGATGTACACGATCCAGGACTTTATGGTGCTTTTGAAAACAATATGGTTATTACTGTTGAACCTGGAATCTATATTCCTATTGGAAGTGATTGCGACCCAAAATGGCATGGAATTGCAGTGCGTATTGAAGACGATATTTTAATAACAGATAAAGGACCAATTAACCTATCTGCAGAAGCGCCTAGAACTGCAGAAGCTATTGAAGCATTAATGAAAAAGAAATCGGCACTAGACGATTTTAACTTACCTAAAATAGATTAATCTAAAATATTAGTATAAGATTTATAAACAAAGTCTAAAGTATTATTTTTATTTTTTTCAACTAAAAAACTAAGCCCTTTAAACTCGGCATTAAAGTAGCCTTTGCCTTTGTTGTTTTTAAGCGATTCTAGATTGTTCCAATGGTTCATTTTAAGCATAAGCTTAGCACATAAACTTTCGTTTTGTATGTAAAATACTAAATAGGTATTATCACCTTTTTCTATATAATCTGCAAGCCAAGTTCTTAGGTTTTGCATACCAATTTGGTCAATCTTTTTAGCAAGTTCTTGTTTGTATTCTAAATCGGAATAGTTAAAAGAGTTGAAAATTGGGTTACTATTTGTACAAGAATTACGATCGCATGCTGTAAGTAAAATACAGACTAATAAACAGATTCTTATTATTTTCATGAGCTAGTTATTTTAATAAAAAGGATTTCAATTCGTTATAAGAACCAATTTTAGTTGCCACTTTTTCTTTATGCATTACAGCCTGTATTTGTTTTGGTAATTCTTGCTTTTGTTTTATAACCTCTTCTACAACATCTAAAAATTTTGTAGGATGTGCTGTTTCTAAAAACACACCATGTGCATTTGGGTTTTCTTGTAAATATGCTTTACAACCTAAATAACCAACAGCTCCATGCGGATCTGCAACATAGTTATAATTATTATATATCTCTAACATGGCTTTTTTTGTAGCTTCATCTGAAAAACTAAAAGAGGAAAGGTTGTTTTTTAATTCTATAAAGTTGTTTTTGTAGATTTCTTGTATACGAATAAAATTACTCGGGTTACCAACGTCCATTGCATTACTAATAGTTTGTACAGATGCTTTTGGATTGTACTCTTTGGTTTTTAAATAATTTGTAACTACGTTATTTTCGTTATTAGAAGCTATAAAATGTTTAATTGGTAAGCCTAATTTCTGTGCCATCATGCCTGCACAAACATTACCAAAATTCCCACTTGGAACCGAAAAAACAATTTCTTTATGCGTTTTATGTAATTGCTTGTATGCAAACATAAAATAGAAAAGTTGTGGTAACCATCGTGCAACATTAATAGAATTTGCAGAAGTTAATTGCATTTTGCTAGTTAAATCTGAATCTAAAAAAGCACGTTTTACCATATCTTGACAATCGTCGAAAACGCCATCTACTTCTAAAGCTCGAATATTTTTTCCTAGAGTAGTTAATTGTTTTTCTTGAATATCGCTTACTTTTCCCGAAGGATATAATATTACTACGTTTACACCTTTTACACCAAGAAACCCATTAGCTACAGCGCCTCCTGTATCACCAGAAGTTGCAACTAAAACAGTTACTTCGTTTGTATTATCTTTATTAAAGTAGCCTAAACATCTTGCCATAAATCTAGCGCCAACATCTTTAAAAGCCATGGTTGGACCATGGAATAATTCTAAAGTCGAAATACTGTTGTTAAGTTTTACTATTGGAAAATTAAACGAAAGTGTTTCTTCTATAATTGTTTTTAAAATGTCTTCAGGAATTTCTGGACTTACAAATTGTTTAATAGCTTGATAAGCAATTTCTGAATGAGTAAAAGTATCTATATTTTCGAAAAACGACTTTGGTAAAGGTGTAATACTTTCAGGAAAGTACAATCCTTTATCTGGAGCTAAACCTTTAATTACGGCATCTTTAAAGGTTGTGTTTAGTGCTTTATGGTTGAGTGAGTAGTAGTTCATGTTTGTCATTCCTGCGTAAGCAGGAATCTGTTTGTTGTTAATATTAGATTATCTTTTTTGTAGCACTCTGCATGCGTTTAGAGTTTGACAGTATCTTTATTATTGACTTTTAAGGGTTCTAATTCCTTCGTGATTAATTTTAGAAGTGAATGTATAAAAATCAATTTCTGTTTTTGCATATATTTCTTGAATAGCTTTTTCTACTTTTTTTGCAGTTTCTAATCCTTCCGATAAAGAAAAAATAGAAGGTCCAGATCCCGAAATTCCACAGCCTAAAGCACCATTATTAATTGCAGTTTTTTTTACTTCATTAAAATGAGGAATCAATGTACTTCTATATGGTTCTACAATTACGTCTTGTAGCGATTTTCCTAATAAATCATAATTGTTTGTATGTAAAGCATGAACCAAACTCCCAACGTTAGACCATTGCGTAATGGCATTTTTTAAAGGAATATTTTTTGGTAATATATTTCTTGCATCTGCTGTTTTTACTTCTATTTGCGGATGAATAATAGTTGCATATAAATTAGCTGGAGTTGGTAATTCTAGTATTTCTAATGGCTTATTGCTTTTTACTAGAGTAAATCCGCCAAAAATTGCTGGAGCAATATTATCTGCATGTTCGCTACCACTTGCTACAGCTTCGCCTTTCATAGCAAAGTTAGAAAGTTGGGTTTTGTTATAAGGCTTACCAAGCAATTCGTTAATTGCAAAAACAGTTCCAGAAGCACTAGCAGAGCTACTTCCAATTCCGCTTCCTGGTTTAATTTTTTTTAAAATTTCTATTTCAAATCCACAATCTGGATTTGCATCTTCATACATTGCTAATGCAGCAACTCCAGCTACATTTTTTTTTATTTCAAAAGGCAAATCAAATCCTTCTATTTTGGTGATTTTTATTCCTTTTTCAAATGTTTTTTTAATTACCATTTCATCGCCAACAGTATCTAAACAAAAGCCAAGCACATCAAAACCGCAGGATACATTTGCTACTGTTGCAGGAGAAAATATTTTTATTTTATTCATTTGCGATAAATTATATTACTTCTTATTATTTGTTTCCAATTCTTATAATATCTGCAAATAAACCAGAAGCTGTAACATCTGCTCCTGCGCCAGCACCTTTAATAATAAGTGGTTGGTCTGGATAGCGTTGCGTATAAAACATTACAATATTGTCTTTGCCTTCTAAATTGTAAAAAGGATGCCCTTTTGGAATTTCTTGTAAGCCTACTTTTGCTTTACCGTTATGGTAGTCTGCTACATATTTTAACTGGCAATTATTTGCTTTCGCTGAAGCATATAATTTTTGAAAATGAGCCTCGTTTGTTTTTAAAGATTTATAAAAATCGTCTACGGTATTACTTTCTAAATTTGCTTTGGTTAAAAAGGAACTGTTTTTAATATCTTCCATTTCCATTGCAATTCCATTTTCTCGAGCTAGAATAAGTATTTTTCTAGCTACATCAATTCCGCTTAAATCAATTCTTGGGTCTGGTTCGGTATAGCCTTCAAACTGTGCTCGTTTTACCGTATCGTGAAAATTGTTTTTATCGGAAAAATTATTAAACACAAAATTTAAACTTCCAGATAATACTGCTTGAATACTTGTTACTTTA
>JBMZDY010000192.1:0-4407 GCA_049614585.1 Oceanihabitans sp. | reverse complement strand
TGTAGTTGTAAAAAATAAAAACTTATTAACAAAGCTCATGGATAACCTGAAAAAAATTAATGGAATAGATAAGGTTAAAAGAGTATAAATAATGTAAATTTACGCCGAAATTATGAGTGTAAAAACAGATACCAACAACCAAGAGATTGTAAAAAATGTTTTCACTAAATTTCTAGAAGATAAAGGACACCGCAAAACACCAGAACGTTACGCAATTCTTCAAGAAATTTATAACAACAAAGAACATTTTGATATAGAATCCCTTTACTTAAACATGAAAAACAAAAAATATCGTGTTAGTAGAGCAACCTTATACAATACCATAGAATTACTTCTAGAATGTGCTTTAGTGCGTAAACATCAATTTGGGCAAAACCAAGCACACTACGAAAAATCGTATTTCGACAAACAACACGACCATGTTATTCTTACAGATACTGGCGAAGTTATAGAGTTTTGCGATCCAAGAATACAATCTATAAAAAAAACAATAGAAGAAGTTTTCGATATCGAAATCACCAATCATTCACTCTATTTTTACGGCAACAAAAAAACAACTAAATAATATTAAAATGGCAGTAGATTTACTACTAGGACTACAATGGGGAGACGAAGGCAAAGGAAAAATTGTCGATGTATTAACCGCTAATTACAACATTATTGCAAGATTTCAAGGTGGCCCAAATGCTGGACATACCCTAGAATTCGATGGTATAAAACACGTACTACGCACTATTCCTTCTGGGATTTTTCACGAAAAATCTACCAATGTAATTGGTAATGGTGTAGTAATAGATCCGGTTGTTTTTGCAAAAGAATTAGAAGGGTTAGAACAATTTAATATCGATTATAAATCGAAACTTATTATTTCTAGAAAAGCACACGTAATTCTACCAACCCATCGATTATTAGATGCAGCTAGTGAAGCCTCTAAAGGAAAAGCAAAAATAGGATCTACACTTAAAGGTATTGGCCCAACTTATATGGATAAAACCGGAAGAAACGGTATACGAGTTGGCGATTTAGAATTAAGCGATTGGAAAGATAAATATCGTGCTTTAGCAAACAAACACGAAGCAATGATTGCTTTTTACAATGTAGATGTACAGTATGATTTAGAAGAAATGGAAGCAGAATTTTTCGAATCTGTTGAAGTTTTAAAAGCTTTACAATTTATAGACTCCGAAGAATATTTATACCAAGCTCAAAAATCGGGAAAAACAATTCTTGCAGAAGGTGCACAAGGCTCTTTATTAGATATCGATTTTGGCACGTATCCTTTTGTAACTTCTAGTAATACAACAGCAGCAGGAGCTTGTACAGGCTTAGGCGTTGCACCAAATCAAATTGGTGATGTATATGGTATTTTTAAAGCCTATACTACCAGAGTTGGATCTGGACCTTTCCCTACCGAATTATTCGACAAAGTTGGCGAAGACATGGCAAAAATTGGTCATGAATTTGGAGCAGTAACAGGACGTGCAAGACGTTGTGGCTGGTTAGACTTAGTTGCATTAAAATACGCTTGTCAAGTAAATGGAGTTACCAAATTAATGATGATGAAAGGCGATGTACTTTCTGGTTTTAAAACGCTTAAAGTTTGTACTTCTTACAAATACAAAGGCGAAACTATTACGCATTTACCATATAATATTGAACCAGAAAATCTAGAACCAATTTATACAGATTTTAAAGGCTGGAAAGAAGATTTAACACAAATGACAAACAAAGCACAGTTTCCACAAGAATTAAATACATATATAGCTTTTCTTGAAAAAGAATTAGAAATCCCAATTCATGTGGTTTCTGTTGGCCCAGATAGAAAGCAGACTATTTTTATGTAAAAAATAAATAATAATCTATAAAAAAACCTGTCCTGTTTATACACGACAGGTTTTTTAGTATTAAAATATTCTTAATCTATAATACCAAACCATAATAATAGTTATTTTTACCATAAATTATATGCATTTTGAAATTTAAACAACTATCTATATTTATACTATTTATCTCTTTTGCTTTCGCGCAAGCACAGCAACAAATAGAAATAAAATATTCTGGTTTTCTAGAATTTAAAGAAGAAAAAGCACCTGGTTTAAAAGTCATGACACGAGATGACTCTGGACAAATACATGTGGTTCATGAAGGCGTAGACATGTGGTGCGACCAAGCACTATTATATTCTAACGATAATTTTGTTGAAGCATATGGCAATGTAAAAATGAAGCAAGGCGACACCATAAACATGGTTGCTAAATATGTTGAATATAGCGGTAAAACAAAGCTTGCTTTTGCTAGTGGCGATGTAGTTTTAAAAGAACCTACCTCTACCCTAACTACAGATACTTTATACTTCGATAGAGCTAAACAGCAATCGTTTTACAAAAGTGGCGGAAAAGTAGTTCGGGACTCTTCTGGTACAATAACAAGCCAGATAGGAAGGTACTATATGCAAGCCAAAAAGTATCAATTTGTAAAAAATGTAAAACTAGTAAACCCAGAATACACAATAGATACAGAGCAATTAGACTTCTATACAGAAACCGGTCATGCATTTTTATATGGTCCTTCAACAATTAATACTGCAGAAAGTAAAACCTATTGCGAAAAAGGGTTTTATAATACAGAAACCAAACAAGGTTATGCTGTTAAAAATTCAAGAATCGATTACGAAAACCGAATTTTTGAAGGAGACAGTATGTATTTTGATAATAACAAAAATTTTGCTTCAGCTACCAATAATATAAAAGTAACAGATACTACCAATAAAAGTGTTGTAAAAGGGCATTATGCCGAAGTTTATAAATTAAAAGATTCGGTATTTATAACCAAAAGAGCATTAGCGATTACAGTACAAGAAAACGATTCGGTGTATATGCATGCAGATACTTTAATGGTAACTGGAAAAGCAGAAAACCGTATAACTAGAGCTTTTAGAAATGCAAAGTTTTTTAAGTCGGATATGAGCGGAAAAGCAGATTCTGTTCATTTAAACCATAAAACCGGTTTAACCAAACTTATAAACCTTTCGCGATTAAGCTCTAAAGACGCATTTGCAGGCAAGCGAAATCCGGTGATCTGGAATTTAGAAAATCAAATGACTGGCGATACCATTCATATTCAATCGAATCCAGAAACCGAAAAACTAGATACTTTATTGGTTTATAACAATGCTTTTTTAATTAGTAAAGACACTATTAGTTTAGATGCTTATAATCAAATTGCAGGAAAAAAATTAATTGGTTTATTTAACGAACAAAACAGTTTACGTCAAGTAGATATCGATAAAAATGCAGAATCTATTTTCTTTGCACGAAACGAATTAAACGAATTAATAGGTATAGACAAAGCAAAATCGGGAAGTATAAAAATACTATTTACAAATGGGGATATCGATCAATATATTCGATACAAACAAATTGATGCAAAAACGTATCCCGAATCTGAATTTCCATTATACCTAAGAAAGCTTCGCGATTTTAATTGGCGTGAAGAAGAGCGACCTAAATCGGTTGAAGATTTATTTAATGAAGACGAACCTTTTGAATTACCAATAATAAAAGGACTTGAAGATTACAAACCGCAAGAAGACTTTTTCGATCAAGAACTTTTAGAGCGAATGGAAAAAGCGGATAAAGCAGAAATTAAAAAGTCGAAAAAACCAGTAAATAATCCAAAAGCATCTAGAGTTTTACCAAAAAACAAAAACAGGCAAAAAGGAAAAAAACTAAACCTAAGCCAATTAAAAAACCCAAAGGGTAAGCCAAAACTTATTCAACCAAAAAAAGATTAATCATTAAAAAAGATTTTTTTACATACCAGGCCCAAACTTCGCCACACCCGTTAGCAATGGAAATCTCTCATGCTTCTGGTTCTTATATTTTCGACACGAATAATAAATCGTATTTAGATTTTGTTGCAGGCGTTTCTGCATGCACATTAGGCCATAATAATTTAAAAATAAATACGGCTTTAAAAAAACAAATAGACAGTTACTTACATGTAATGGTTTATGGTGAGTATATTCAAAAACCAGCTGTAGCATTAACAAAGCTATTAGCAAAATATTTACCCGAAAATTTAGAAAAAACCTATTTAGTAAACTCTGGCACCGAAGCCATAGAAGGCGCATTAAAATTAGCAAAACGAGCTACAGGTAGAAGCCAAATAATAGCAGCCAAAAATGCATATCATGGTAATACTATGGGAGCTATGAGTGTAATGGGATTTGAAGAACGTAAACAAGCTTTTAGACCTTTGTTGCCAGATGTACATTTTATACGCTTTAACAACCCAATAGATATACAACAAATAACCCATAAAACTGCTTGTGTAATTTTAGAAACCATACAAGGTGGAGCAGGTTTTATAGAACCAACAAACCAATATTTAAAAAAAGTTCAAGAA
>JBMZDY010000191.1:0-4436 GCA_049614585.1 Oceanihabitans sp. | reverse complement strand
AAAGATTTTCATCTACGGCATATAGCCTTATTGTGATAAGATTAAAGATTAGAAAACACGATATTAATCAAAAATTTCGGGATGCTGTTTTATCCAAATTATTAATGCATTTTGGTTTGTAGTATCTAATTGCAATTTTTTTATAATATTACTTCGGTGTTTTTCTACAGTTCGTTTAGAAATAAATAAAGATTCGGCTATTTGTAAACTACTTAAATTTTGGTTTAAAAGGTTTAGTATTTTTTTTTTCGGCTTTGGTTAAATTTAAACGGGTATTTTTTTCAATAGCAAAGGGTATGGACTTATCCAGCTTAGAGCCAATATAAGATTCCCCTTTTAATATTGTTGCAATGCAGGTTTCAAATTCTTCTAATGCACTATCTTTTGTTATATAACCATGTATGGTTTTACCTACTTCTTTTATTAAAGATACTTGTTTGTGTAGTGTTAAAATAATTATTTTACAATGTAGCTTGTTTCGCTTTACCTCTTCAGCTATTTCTATACCATTAAGTTTTGGCATGTCATAATCTAAAAGTGCAATATCTGGTTTTAACTGTACTATTTTATTGTAAGCTTTTTGTCCATCGAGTGCAGTGCCTATTACATTATAGCCAAGATTTTCTAAATAGGTTTTGGTGCCATTTAGTATTAATGGATGATCGTCTGCAAGTATAAGTGATGGAGACATATTTTACTTAAAAACTTTTATTTTTATTGTTGTACCATTTTCTAAAACAGAATGTATACTTAATTCGGCACCAATTAATTGCGCTCGTTCTTTTAGTGTTTTTAGGCCTAAACTTTTTAGTAAGTTACTGTTTTTAGTAACATTAAAACCAATACCATTATCCTTTATTTCAAATAAAAGCGAATTATCTTGTTCTTCTAAACTAATTTTACAAGCCGTTGCTTGCGAATGTTTTTCAACATTATTCAAGCATTCTTGTATCATGCGATATACAAATATTTCTTTGTCTTTAGTAATAGAATCTTTTGGAATTTCAATATCTTCCGAATAGAATATTTTAGAACTTTGCTGAAACGTTTCAACCGTGTCTTTTATAGAAGCAAATAAACCAAGTTTTTCAAAACGAAAAGGATGTAAGTTTTGCGAAATCTGTCGTACATCATTTATGGTATCTTCAATAAGTGCTAGCTCAATTTTTTTGTCTTCTGAAGCGTCTAATGTTTGGTTTTTAATAAGTAATAAATTTTGTCCTATACCATCGTGAAGCTCGCTAGAAATTCGTTTTCGTTCTTTTTCTAAATTGTGAATTAAGTTTTTTGAAAAGGTTTTTTGAAGCTCTGTTTTATGGTTGGCATGTTTTTTAGAACGCCATAAAATAACAATTATAAAAAGGGCTATTAAAAATAAACTTCCAAATATTAACCATTGGTTTTTTAATTGATTTTTGGTAGAAAGCAGCTTTATGTTTTTTTGTTGCTTCGAGATTTCTAAATCTTTTTTTTCCGATTCAAAAAGCGATTGCACATAAGCGAATTTTTTTCTAGAATTAGCTTTATTTACCGAATCTCTAATATTTACAAACGATTTGTAGTGTATTAACGATTGTTTGCTGTTACCTAAATTTTCGTGAATGTTAGCTAGTAATTTTTCTAGCTGCATTAAATTCGATGCTTCGTGCGATGCATGTATTTGTTTGTAAATAGATTGTACATATTGCTCGGCACGTTTGTATTTTTGGTTTGCATTGGCATTATATGCAAGTGCTAAGGTGTAGTAGGTGTTTAAAAACGCACTGTTTTGTATGGTGTTAATTTTTGAATTTAAAGTTTTTAAATAGCTGTTAGAAAGTTCTATGCGATCTTGCCTTGCATAGGAAGACACCGCAAACGATAGCGTTAAAATATTTACTATCTCGCTTATGTCTGCATTAAAAGCAATATTGTTTAAAGCTAACTCGATGTGTTTTAATTCATCTTTATTGTTGCCTTGCATAGAGGCATCTACTGCAGCTCTTACGTGAGCCATTGCCAATACTTGCTTTTCATTAATTAATGTACCAAGTTGGTATATAGGTTTTCGCGCTTTTTCTGCCGCTTCGTATAAACCATTACTACTAAACAGTGTGCTCAATCCGTTTTGTGTCCATAAATGGTATAAAGTATCTTTTTGAGCAGTAAATATTTCACTTGCTTTTTTAAAATATCGAGCACTTTCCGAAATGCTATTAATTTTTGTACTGTTTTCTCCTGCTTTTAAATAGGCATAACCAAACTCATATAATGAAGAGTCTTTTTCTTTTTCTAAAACAGAAATAGCTTCGTCTAATATGTTTAGAGATTGCTTAAATTTTTGAAGGTAGGTTGCTGCTTCGGCATAATTAATATAAAAACGAGCAACCTCTTTCTTTACAGTGCAATTCTTTAATTGTGGATAGATTTTCTGGCAAATTAAAAAGGCTTTTTTATGTTCTAACGAATTGTATATGTAGTAATTGCTAAGTTTATTGGTGTATAATAAAGCGCTATTCCATTTTTTGTTTTTAAAAGCAATGTCTGTGTATTTTTCTGTGAAATTTACCGAAATACTATCTAGTTCTAGCGTTTCGTTTTGAAACGTTTTATCTAAAAATAATAATTGATTGGCAACACCATTTAACCTATTAATTTTTTGTTCTAATTCAGAAATATTTAAAGTGTTTTGACTAAAAGCAAAACATGAAAAAATAAATAGGCAATATGTGAAAATTGTTTTTTTAATAGAAATTATTTTTTGTTCTCAATCCATAATCTAGCATTCACAAAAGCTTCTAACCAAGGCGAAACTTCGTCTTTTCTGTTTTCTGGATAATTAGCCCAATTCCATTGAAATGTAGAACGCTCTATATGTGGCATGGTTACTAAATGTCTTCCGGTAACATCGCATAGCATTGCAGTATTGAATTTAGATCCATTTGGGTTATGCGGATAACCTTCATAGCCATATTTTGCAACTATATTATATTTTTCTTCAGCGTATGGTAAGTCAAATTTTCCTTCTCCATGCGAAATCCAAACGCCTAAAGTGCTTCCTGCTAACGTCGATAACATTACCGAATTGTTCTCTTCAATTTTAACCGAAGTAAACGAGCTTTCGTGTTTTTTCGAATCGTTGTAAGTCATTTTTCCATGCACTTCGTGTTCTGGATGAATAAGGTCTAATTCCATCCATAACTGGCAACCATTACAAATACCTACCGAAAGCGTATCTTCTCTTTTAAAGAAATTCTTTAAAGCTATATTTGCTTTTTCGTTGTATTTAAAAGCACCTGCCCAACCTTTTGCAGAACCTAAAACATCGGAATTTGAGAAGCCTCCAACTGCTCCAATAAACTGTATATCTTCCAGAGTTTCTCTTCCAGATATTAAATCGGTCATGTGTACATCTTTCACATCAAAACCTGCTAAATACATAGCATTAGCCATTTCACGTTCAGAATTAGACCCTTTTTCACGAATGATGGCAGCTTTTGGTCTGTCATTGCGAGGAGCTTGCAACGTGGCAATCTCATTTGGAGATGTTTTGCTATCACTCTGTAAGACATCTACTAATTTTCCAGTAAAGTGCTTCGGAAATGTATATTGTAAAGGCTGATTTTTATAATTATTATAACGATTTTGAGCTAAACCATTTGCCGTTTGTTTATTGTCTAATAAATACGAAGTTTTGTACCATACATCTCGTAATTTTGAAACCGATAAGGTATATACTTCTTGGTCATTTATAATACTTAATACATCCGATTCGGTTACACTACCTATTTTTAAAAACGAAATATTTGCTGCTTTTAATTCTTCTTCAACCGAATTATCGGTAGCTTGAAATACTATTCCTGCATTTTCTGAAAACAATAGTTTTATGGTATCTTTTTCATTTAAATCGGTAAGATCTAGTGCTGCGCCTAGATTTACATCGGCAAAACACATTTCTAAAAGTGTAGTAATTAAACCTCCAGAAGCTACATCGTGTCCTGCTACAATTTTATCGTTTTTAATTAACTCTTGTATGGTGTTAAAGGTGGTTTTAAACTGTTGTGCATTTTTAATTGTAGGTGTTTCGTTTCCTATTTTATTTACTACTTGTGCAAAAGAACTTCCTCCTAATTTATAAGCATCTTCCGATAGGTTTATATAGTAAATATTTCCAGCATTTTTCTTTAAAACTGGCTCTACAACTTTAGTAATATCGTTGCAATTTGCTGCTGCAGAAATAATTACTGTTCCAGGGGAAATAACTTCTTCGTTAGGGTACTTTTGCTTCATGGAAAGTGAATCTTTTCCTGTAGGAACATTAATTCCTAAATCTATAGCAAATTTAGAAATTGCCTCTACTGCTTCGTAAAGTCTCGCATCTTCCCCTTCGTTTTTACAAGGCCACATCCAGTTAGCAGATAAGGAAACGCTTTTTAAATTGTCTTTTAAAGGCGCCC
>JBMZDY010000190.1:0-4493 GCA_049614585.1 Oceanihabitans sp. | reverse complement strand
AAACTAAAAGCTTATTATGATCTTCGTTTTTATTGAAGTTGATATCCATGTGTAAATTATTTGCCACGAATTTACAAAACCAAATTAAGTTTGTAAAAGGAATATTTTAATAAATTGATTTTTTATCGAGCAATTTAAAAAGCGAAAGTATTTTTATTGAATATTTCGACCTATATTTATACTAAATAACAAAATTTAATAAATGAAAAACATTTTAGCTTTTGCTGGTAGTACTAGTAAACACTCCATAAATAAAAAACTAGTAGCATATGCTAGTAGCAAAATAAATAACGTTACTGTTGATTTATTAGACTTGAACGATTACAGTTTACCATTGTATAGTGTAGACCTTGAAGCTTCTATTGGGTTTCCAGAAAATGCAAAAGCACTAATCGCAAAAATTAAAGCATCCGACGGAATTATACTTTCTCTAGCAGAGCATAATGGAGCTTATACTGCAGCATTTAAAAATACTTTTGATTGGTTGTCTAGAATGGAGCAAAAAACTTTTCAAAATAAAGCAATGCTACTTATGGCAACCTCTCCAGGAACGAGAGGAGGAAAATCGGTTTTAGATATTGCTTTAGATAGGTTTCCACGACACCAGGCAAATATAGTTGCTAACTTTTCGTTGCCTTCGTTTTACGATAATTTTAAAGACGGAGCTTTGGTTTCGGAAACATTAAATAATGTATTAACCGAAAAAATTGCTCTTTTAGAAAAGGCTATATAGAGAAACTATATTATTTTTTTAATAACCCGTAGTTTGTGTGTGTGTGCACGTTTATCTGCATTGTATATACCAGAATGATCTAATCTATCGATTCTTACTTTACCATGTGCATGAATAATGTAATTGTCTTTCATGATTATTCCTACATGAACAATATTTCCTTCGCTATTATCAAAAAAAGCTAAGTCTCCAGGTTCACTTTCTTCAATAAAACTAAGCGCTTCGCCTTGTGTTGCTTGTTGCGATGCATCCCGAAGTAAGGCATAACCATTTAGTTTATAAACCATTTGTGTAAAGCCAGAACAATCTATCCCTAAAGGGGTTTTTCCACCCCAAAGATAAGGTGCATTTAAATAAGAAAAAGCAGTATTAATAAGTTCTTCTTTATTGGTAATTTCACAAACAGTATTGCCTTCATATTTATGGTTTAATATAGAAAGGCCGTTTAAAGTAGCGCCTAAAGTAATAGGGTAGAGTTGTTGGCTTTTATCTTGAACAAACTGCATTAAATCGCAAGATAAAATAGGTTTTTCTTCTTGTAAGGATTGGTATTGTAATTCTGAAATTTCTATATATTGTTTGTTATCTATCCATCCTTCATATTTATCGAATGCAATACGAATTTTGCTCCAAGACTTACGTTGTTCTAAAACTTTAAAGTGTTCTCCATATAAAACTTGCGAAACCAATTCGCTTTTATCTGAAGCTTCAAACCGTAAAGGAACAATGCTTAAATTACAAATTCCGTATTGCATTAATAAAAATAGTTTATTTACTAATTAAAAATATTAATTAAGAACGTTCAATAACAATTGCCGAAGCACCACCACCACCATTACAAATAGCAGCAGCACCAATTTTTGCATTGTTTTGCTCTAATACATTTATTAATGTAATAATAATACGAACACCAGAACAACCAAGTGGATGTCCTAAAGAAACGGCACCACCATTTACATTTACATTACTATCGTTAAGTCCTAAAATTTTCATGTTTGCTAGACCAACAACCGAAAAGGCTTCGTTAAATTCAAAATAGTCTACATCGCTTAAAGCAATACCAGCTTTGTCTAAAGCTTTTGGTAGCGCTTTTGCAGGAGCTGTAGTAAACCATTTAGGTTCATGTGCAGCATCTGCATAACTTTTAATAGTTGCAATAGGTTTTAGACCTAAAGCATCTGCTTTTTCTTTACTCATAAGTACCATAGCACCTGCACCATCGTTAATAGTAGAAGCATTTGCAGCGGTAACTGTACCATCTTTAGTAAAAGCAGGACGTAAAGCAGGAATTTTATCCATTCTTACGTTAGCGTATTCTTCATCTTTTGAAACAATTACTGGTTCGCCACGACGTTGCGGTACAGCAACAGGAACTATTTCGTTATCAAATTTTCCAGCATCCCAAGCGGCTGCCGAACGGTTATACGATTGTATTGCAAAAGCATCTTGATCTTCTCTAGAAAAATTATACTCGGCAGCACAAGCATCTGCGCAAACTCCCATTGCATTTTGGTCGTACACATCTACTAATCCGTCACGTTGCATACCATCTTCCATTTTAGCAGGACCAAATTTAGTCGCTTTTCTAGCGTGGTAATAATGTGGTATTAAACTCATGTTTTCCATACCTCCAGCAATAACTACATCTGCATCGCCAAGAGCAATCGCTTGGGCTGCTTGCATAACTGTTTTCATACCAGAAGCACAAACTTTATTTATGGTTGTACAAGGAACCGTATCTGGAATTCCTGCAAAAATAGCAGCTTGTCTTGCAGGTGCTTGTCCAGTACCAGCTTGTACAACATTACCCATTAAAACTTCCTGAACCATTTCTGGTTTTAAATTTATTTTATCTAATGCTCCTTTTATTGCTATTGCTCCTAATTTTGGAGCAGGAACTGTAGATAAAGATCCTAAAAAACTACCAATTGGCGTTCTAGCAGCAGATACAATTACAACTTGTTTACTCATTTTAATTACTTTTAATTTTTACAATTGCGAAATTAATCAAAATTTAATAGAAATAATAAAGAATGCTGCTTTTAAGTTTTTAATTGTAGTTTATAAAAGCGTAATATTTTAGTACATTTGAATTCCTTTAAATGTTTCAAATAAAAGCAACCCATAAAATTACTGGATTCTTGTAAACGAATCCTTTTTGGAAAATGAAAAACTTTATTAATTCTCTATATAGAAACCACAGCTTAATTTATAAAGTGCTGCTTTTTATTTGTACTACTTTTTTAATAGTGTATTTATTTCCTAAAAGCGGAAAATTTAAATATAGTTTTGAAAAAGGAAAACCTTGGCAATCGGAAAACTTATATGCTCCTTTTAATTTTGCAGTAAAGAAAACTAAAAATGAAATTGCTACAGAAAAAGAAAATATTGAAACGAATGCTATTTTATATTTTAATACCGATGCAAGTATTAAAAAAAGAGTTGTAACAAATTACAATGAAACCTTTAATACCGTTATTCCAGACACCATTGCTACCGATTTAAAAACCGATTTATATAAAATAGGAGAAACTATTATTAACGATTTATATCGTTATGGTGTTTTAAGTGAAACCTATAGTTATTCGAATTCTAAAAACTGCATCATATTAGAAGATCGAAAAGAAATTTTGGCAACAACTTTTATTAATTTAATAAAACAAGAATCGGTTAGTGGTATTATTGCGAAGGCATTAGAAGAAGCCGATCAAAAAGCATATCAAACACATTTTACTTCTATTTTTTTCGATAGTATTGAGCCCAATTTAACTTTTAATAGCACTATAACAACCAAAGCTTTACAAGAAGATTTACAAAAAATATCTTTAGTTAAAGGAAGTGTAGAACGAGAAACACTAATAATCTCTAAAGGTGAAATTGTTGAAGGAAATAAATATCAAATATTAAAGTCGTTAGAGTCGGAATACGAATCGCAAGTATGGAGTGAATCGAATTACAACTGGGTAATTTTCGCATATACTGTATTAGTGGCATTAGCATTGCTTATGTTATTATTGTTTTTACAAAAATATCGCTTAAGTGTTTTTGAAAATAATACTAAAGTTACCTTTATTTTTTTCAATATATTTTTAATGGTTTTTATAACAACTATTGTTGTTAATTATAATTCGCAATATTTATATATTATTCCAATATGCATTTTGCCTTTGGTGCTTAAAGCCTTTTTCGATGCACGTTTAGGTATGTTTACCCATGTAATTACGGTATTGCTTTTAGGGCTTATTGTACCTAATAGTTACGAGTATATGTTTTTACAAATTATAGCAGGTATTGTAACTATTTTAACGGTTTCAGAGTTGTATAAACGCGCAAATTTATTTATTTCAGTTGGTCAAATTACACTTATATATATCATTGCATATTTTGCATTTTTTGTAATTCAAGAAGGAAGTGTAGAAATTTTAAAGTGGGAAACATTTGGCTTATTTGTTCTTTGCGGATTAGCAACACTATTTGTACAGCCATTAATTTATGCATACGAAAAACTTTTCGGCTTAGTTTCCGATGTATCGTTATTAGAATTATCAGACACCAATTCTAAACTACTAAAGCAGTTGGCAAATGAGGCGCCAGGAACATTTCATCATTCTTTAAATGTAGCCAATCTAGCAGAAGCTGCAGCAAACGAAATTGGCGCAAATGCAATGTTGGTAAGGGTAGGAGCTTTATATCATGATATAGGTAAAATGAAAAACCCAACGTATTTCACCGAAAACCAATCTACAGGTATTAATCCGCA
>JBMZDY010000189.1:0-4502 GCA_049614585.1 Oceanihabitans sp. | reverse complement strand
TTGATGTTTAATATATTGAAAAATAGTAGCATATTTGTAAAAAAAATACCTTTTGAAAAAAATACTTATCATATTAATTTTTACAGTTTCTGTAAATCTTTTTGGACAGGCAACAAGAAAATACTCTAACGAATTTTTAAATATTGGTGTAGATGCAGCCGCATTAGGAATGGGTAATGCAGTTACCGCATTTTCTGCCGATGTAAATTCTGGTTACTGGAATCCTGCTGGATTAGTAAACATAGAAGACAAACAAATAGCATTAATGCATGCTAGCTATTTTGCGAATATTGCAAATTACGATTATATCGCTTTTGCAATGCCATTAGACGAAAAAAGTGCAGTAGGCTTATCGTTAATTCGTTTTGGTGTTGACGATATTATTGATACCAGAGCTTTAATTGATGCAGGAGGTAACATTACACCTTATGCCGATTTACCGCGTTTCTCTGCTGCCGATTATGCTTTAACATTCTCGTACTCTAGAAGACTACCAATTCCTGGTTTTAACTATGGTATTAATGCAAAAGTAGTTCGTAGAATTATTGGTGACTTTGCTTCCTCTTGGGGATTTGGCTTAGATGCTGCAATACAATTTGAAAACAAAAAGAATTGGAAATTTGGTATTATGGCTCGCGATATTACCACAACTTTTAATGCTTGGGCTATTGAAGATGATGTTTTTGATGATATTGAAAACGAAGATATTCCAGAACAAGAAGTACCAGAAACTACCGAGCTTACCATACCAAAACTACAAATTGGTGTTGCAAAAAAGTTTATTTATCGCCATGATTTTTCTATTCTTACCGAATTAGATTTAAATGTACGCTTTGAAGAAAACAACGATTTAATATCTACTTCTGTTGCAAGTATAAATCCTGCATTTGGTTTTGAAGTAGGTTATGTAGACATGATTTATTTAAGAGGTGGTGTAGGTAATTTTCAAATGGAAGAACAATTAGACCAAAGTGAAAAATTAGGTTTTCAACCTAGCTTTGGCGTTGGTTTTAAGTACAAAGGCATTCAAATAGATTATGCTTTCACAGATATTGGTGACCAAAGTATTGCGCTTTATTCTAATGTTTTTTCTTTAAAAATGGACTTGAGTATTTTTAGATAATTCTTGCTCTATAAGCGAATACAGAATAATTTTAGTATTGTAATATTTAATTAAATGAGAAAGCAATTTTTTATTCTATTTCTTTTTTTTGGTTTATCGCTTCCTGCTCAAAACAATAATACCAACCAGTCTATTGAGGTTAGCATTCTTACTATTGGACCAGGAAAAGCCTTAAACGATGCTTTTGGACATAATGGTATTCGCATAAAAACTACTTTCGCAGATGTTGTTTACGACTACGGCAGATTTCCTTTTAACGACCCGAACTTTTATTTAAATTTTGCTCGTGGTAAATTATTATATGCGCAAGGGTATAGCAGTTACCAAGCAGTAATTAGCTATTACAAAAACCAAAATAGAGATATAAAAGAACAGCTTTTAAATTTATCTAAAACTGAAAAATTAAAACTGTATAGCTTTTTAGAAACCAATTCTTTGCCAGAAAACAGAGACTATCTTTACGACTTTTTTTACGACAATTGTGCTACAAAAATTAGAGATGTTACCGAAGAAATTACAAATAACAATATAGATTTTAATACGCCTTCTAACTTAAAAACTAGCTCATTTCGCGATTTAATTCAGCAAAATTTAAATTGGAATTCTTGGGGCAGTTTAGGTATAGACCTTGCTTTGGGAGCGGTTATAGATAAAGAAGCAAGTGCGTATCACCACATGTTCTTACCAGAATATATTTATCAGTTTTTTAATACAGCAACCTTTAAAAACAACCAACAAAAACTAGTTAAAAAGACGCATTATATTTATAAAAAAACAGAAGAAAAAAACAACAATTCCTTTTTTGTAAGTCCTATCTTTATTCTTGGTTTAATTGGTGTTTTTATTATTTACATTACTTATAAAAACAATAAAGAAAACAAAAGAAGTAAATGGCTAGATGTTTCTTTATTTGGAATAACTGGCATCTTAGGAATTCTTATTTTATTGCTATGGTTTGCAACAGACCACACTGCAACTGGCTATAATTACAATTTGCTTTGGGCATTTGCGCTAAATCTTTTTATGCTTCCGCAAGTAATAAAGAATACACCAAAAAATTGGTTTGTAAAATATTTAAAACTTCTAGTAATTTTGCTTTTCTTAATGGGCTTTCATTGGGTTTTTGCGGTGCAAGGTTTCGCGCTTGCATTGCTTCCTCTAGTAATTGCTTTAGGTATTAGGTATCTCTTTTTAATTAAAAATATAAATACACAGTAAAAAGCATTATTGTCCTCTAAAGAAAATCATGGTGCTTAATGTTTTAAAAATAATTTTTGCATCCAAGAAAAAACTTTGGTGTTTTATATAGTATAAATCGTATTGTAGCTTTAATAAGCTATCTTCCATGCTAACACCATAACGCACTTTTACTTGTGCCCAACCAGTAATACCAGGTTTTATAATATGCCTAGTTTCGTAAAAAGGAATTACTTTCGATAATCTATTAACAAAATAAGGACGCTCTGGTCTAGGGCCAATAAGGCTCATATCGCCTTTAATAACATTTATAAATTGCGGTATTTCGTCTAATCGAGAACGTCGTAAAAATTTTCCAAAAACGGTAACTCTACTATCATCTTTAGATGCCCATACTGCGCCATTTTTTTCTGCATTTTTAATCATTGTTCTAAATTTAATAATCTCGAATACATCTCCATTTTTACCTAGTCTTTCTTGTTTATAAAACAACACACCTCGATTACCAAAAAAGTTTCCAATTACAATAAAAGGTAATAAACCAAGAAATAGCAACAGCCCAAAAAAGGAGAAAAACAAGTCGAAAAAACGATGAAAAAACAAATAAAATTTATTCTTATTACTATGGCTAAACGGGAAATATTTATAAAAATCTTTACCTACAAATTGAACGGGAACCCGTTGGGTTAAATCTTCATATACTTGAGAATATTCTTTAATAGAAAACCCTCTTTCTAAAAGTGCTATTAAATCTCTATAAATTTCTGGTGTAATAGACTCCGAGTCGTAACTAGCAACTACAATTTCTGAAACTCCTTCATAAGCAATTACTTCATGCATTTGTTGTGGCTCAAACTCTTTAGCTCCTTTAATTTTTGTTTTTGTAGTTACATTGGTTTCGCAATTCACAAAACCCAATATTTTATAGTTTGGATCGGCACCTTTAAAGGCATCTACAATAGTTTGAATATTTGAAGACTCTCCAATTATTAATACTTTTTTATAAAATCTTGGCGATTTTATTAAATAAATATACAAAAGCCGCCATAGTAATATGGCGCCAATAATTGCTAAGTAAAAATACAATATTTGCAATCGGTTTTCTGGAAGTAAAGGAGTGAAAAATGGTGTTAACAAATAAAATAAAACGGTTATAGAAACCGTAAGAATACAAGCAGTTATTACGGTTTCGAACTTACTAGATTTTTGTAAATCGTATAGTTCGAAAACGGTTCCAAACACACTTAGGTATAATAGAAGTACCAATACCCAAATCCAATTTTTAGCACTTATTGTAAAATAATCGAAGTCGAAAAATGTTGCTACTAAACATAAAGTACCTAGTACAAATAGTCCGTCGAATATTCGTAATAGTAGTTTGCGTTCGGAAATATTAAAATGAATTTCTTTTTTTTTAGACACGTGATAATTGATTTTAGCGACTTTGGAAAGTTAAAAAAATTATTCCTCAATATGCAATAACAAAGCATTCCATTTTTGTTTTATATGCAACCAATCTAATTGTTGGGCAAATTCTCTTGCATTTTCTGCAATAGCCAATGCTTTCTCTGGGGTAGCGATTAAATATTTTATTGCATTTACAAATTCTTCTTCTTGGTTTGGGCTTACAAGAATTCCGGTTTTCTTATCTGCTATTAAATAAGGTATTCCGCCTACATTAGTAGATATTACAGGCATTCCCAAAGCCATTGCTTCGATAACACTTACAGGCATATTATCGAAATTTGTAGTATTAATAAAAAAAGAATACGCCTTAGAAAGTTCTATCCATTTGTCTTTACTTAATTTCCCAGTAAAGGTAACTGCTAGATTGTTTTGTGTTGCTACTTTTTTTGCTTCTTGCAAGCTGCCATCGCTATCTGGACCTACCATACATAAACTTGCCTCTATACCTTTATCTTTTAAGCTTTTAAGAACTTGAATCGCTAAAATAGGGTTGTATATTTTTGAAAACGAACGCACCCAAAGCAAATTAATAGACTTAAAATCTCGTTGTTTAAATTTATATTTTTGAATTTCTATACTATTGGGAATATGCGAAATATTGGTATATCCTAGTGCTTCAAACTTTTCTTTAATGTATAATGAAGGTGCCACATTTACGTAAGCATTATTAAAAATAGCTTTTGCTTTTTTAGGGCTTTTTATAAGTCGTTTCGGT
>JBMZDY010000188.1:0-4508 GCA_049614585.1 Oceanihabitans sp. | reverse complement strand
GGATAAGCTAAAAGATATTCTAAATAGGTAGATGGTGTAGATTAAATTTAAGTAACAGGTAAAGAATTATTACTTAAAAATAAATTTAATAGAAACTATAAAAAGAATAAACGCTATAAAAGCAACTAACACCCAAATACTGCCTTTATAATAGCGTCTATGTAATTGTAAATCTTTTCGGTAGGTATAAGTAATTGCAATTATAAAAACGATTGCAAATAAAACTCCAAAAACTATTTGACCATTACTAAACATATATTTATTTTTATGCAAAATTAAAAAACAAAACTACAATTTTCCATAAATTGGAAACGAAATATATATTTTTATGAAAAACAAGATTGAAGCTGTAAAAGCATTTCATACCGCATTTAAAATTGGACATCGAGAAACACCTAAAGCAGATTTAGGAGAAGCTAAAAACAAGTTGCGATTTCATTTAATGCAAGAAGAAAACGAAGAGTACTTAGAAGCTGCAAACAACAACGATTTAGTTGAAGTAGCAGATGCTTTAGGCGATATGCTTTACATACTTTGTGGTACTATTATAGAGCATGGCCTACAACATAAAATTGAAGACGTTTTTAACGAAATTCAAAATAGTAACATGAGTAAGTTAGACCAAAACGGGCAACCTATTTACCGAGAAGATGGTAAAGTATTAAAAGGTGCTAATTACTTTAAACCAAAAATTAAAGAAATTTTAGATAAGTAAGCTGTTGCTTCTAAATTTCGTATCGCCAACCATGCACATCTGGAGAAACATTGTATTGTATGTCCATTAACTTTCGCTTAAAAAAGCTAGCGTAATCATTTTTTGTATCCTGAATTTCAAAAATAGTTTCGGCATGCTCAAACCTAGCAATTGGACTAATTACAGCAGCAGTACCTGCACCAAATATTTCTTTTAAAGTACCATTAGTAGCAGCCTCTTTAATTTCTTTTACAGAAACTGGTCTAACCTCTAAATTTATCTGGTTATCTTCGGCTAATTGAATAACACTCTTTCTAGTAATACCATCTAAAATACGATCGCTAGTTGGAGCAGTAACCAAGGTGTCGTTTATTCTAAAAAATATATTCATGGTACCAGCTTCTTCAAGGTATTCGTGCGTATTAGCATCTGTCCAAATAATTTGTTGAAATCCTCTTTTTTGCGCCAAACTCGTTGGATAAAATTGAGCTGCATAATTACCAGCAGCTTTTGCATAACCTACTCCTCCATTTGCAGAACGGCTAAATTTTTCGGCAAACAACACATTTAATTTCTCTTTATAGTAAGCAGTTACAGGCGAGCAAATTATTAAAAATTTATATTCGCTTGCTGGTGCAGCAGAAATTGCTGGTTCTGTAGCAATTACAAAAGGACGTATATAAAGTGCATTACCATCACCTGTTTTCACCCAATGTTTATCTAAATTTAATAACGTTTTTAAGCCATTAAAAAAATATTCTTTAGGAAATGCAGGCATTCCCAATCGTTCAGCAGAAATATTTATTCGATTAAAGTTATCTTCTGGTCTAAATAACCAAACTCCATCGTTAGTATCTTTAAAAGCTTTCATGCCTTCAAAAACTGCTTGTCCATAATGAAACACACGAGCAGAAGGGTCTATAGTAAGTGCTTGATACGGCAAAATTTTTGGTGTTTGCCATTTTCCATCTAGGTAATCGCAAGTAAACATGTGGTCAGTAAATTCTCGGCCAAAAGCCAAATTAGCAAAATCTACATCACTAATTCTTGTATTTTCAACTTGAACTATGTCTAAATCACTAGCAATTACTCTACTCATATTATATAAATTATTAGGCTGCAAAAGTACAGAATAATAGTGGTTTATAAAAGTGCATTTTTAACTAAAAAAGTAATATCTTTATAGCTAATTTTTTAAGCTAAAAAATAATTTTTATAATGAAAAAATATTTACTTTTCACCCTATTATTCTCACTGCTAATTGCTTGTAAAAAAGACACCAAAAATACCGAAACGGTTACAGAGAAAGAAAATATAGAAAAAACGTATAAATCCTTCGGAAAAGAAATTATTCCAGACGATGCTATTAACGCAAAATCTATGGCAAACCATTATAAAACCATGATGGCTGGCGATAGTATAAACACTAAACTAACTGCAAAGGTAGACGAAGTATGCCAAGCTAAAGGATGCTGGATGAAATTAAATTTAGATAATGGCGAACAGGTAATGGTAAAGTTTAAAGACTATGGTTTTTTTATGCCAAAAAACATTGCTGGCAAAGAGGTTATTATTAATGGAAAAGCTTATGTAAATGAAGTACCTGTAGAAGAGTTACGTCATTATGCCGAAGATGCTGGAAAAACTACAGAAGAAATTGCAGCTATTACAGAATCTAAAAAAACTTTTTCTTTTGAAGCAGATGGTGTTTTACTAGTAGAAGAATAATAAATGAAGAATTTTCTATGTATACTTAGCGTTCTGCTATTTTTTGGTTGTAAGGAAAAACAAGACACCAAAGCAAGTAGCGATAAAATGGTTTACGATATGTATGAACCATCCGAAATGGCTATACTAATGAACCAAATGTATGCCGATAATTTAAAAATTAAAAAAGAAATTCTAGCTGGCGAAATACCTAAAGAATTCCCTATAGATTTTTTAAAAATACACACTGCAGATCTTTCCGATTTTAAAGCTAGAAACGAAAAATTTAAAACTTTTTCTACTCTTTTTATAAATGCCGAAAAAGAAATATTTAATCCAAATGCTAATCTGCCAATAAAAGATCGCTTTAATAATGCTGTTGGTATTTGTATATCATGCCATCAAACCGAATGCACAGGCCCCATACCACGAATTAAAAAACTATTAATTAAATAGTTTGAAACGCAATATAATTATTACAGACGACGGCTCTACAACCATTCACATTCCACAATGGAACGAGCAATACCACTCTACACATGGAGCCATACAAGAAGCCAAACATGTATTTATAAAAAAAGGCTTAAACCATGTATTACAAATAGTAAAATCACAAAATTTATCTATTTTAGAAATAGGCTTTGGTACTGGTTTAAATGCATATATAACTTTATTAGAAGCAGAAAAACTTAAAACGCACATTAGTTATGTTGGCGTAGAAGCATTTCCCGTTTCAACTCTAGAAATAGAACAATTAAATTATGTAGAGCAATTACAAGTCGCTAAAGAAAAAGAAGTACTTTTTAACGCGATACATACAATTCCTTGGGAAGAAACGCAGGAAATATCTCCTTATTTTCAACTTGAAAAACAACAAAAAGACTTTTTAAAAATTACCAATAAAAACCAATTTAATATCATTTATTTTGATGCTTTTGGAGCAAGAGTACAACCAGAATTGTGGACAGAATCGGTATTTAAAATAATGTTTAATGCATTAAAAAATAATGGTGTATTAGTAACTTATGCAGCAAAAGGTAGCGTAAGAAGAGCAATGCAAGCGGTTGGATTTACTGTAGAACGTTTAGAAGGACCACCAGGAAAACGAGAAATGCTTCGAGCTACTAAAAAATAAATATTATTATAAAATACAAAAGCCATATTTATAAATAATTATTTATAAATATGGCTAGAAATATTATTTAAACTACTCTTTAAGCTTTTTTCGCTTTAATAGTAATTTGTAATTCCATTTCATCATTAATAAACTTGTCACCAAGGTTATCAAAAATAGATTTAGAACCATAGTTAATTCCCCATTTTGTTCTATCTATTGTAAATGCTTCACTAGTAATTGTAATTAAATCACCATCTGTATCTACCGTTACAGGAAAAGTTACATTATGCTTGTTTCCTTTAAGCGATAAATTTCCAGAAAGCATTGTTTTACCAGCTTCGGTAGTTGTTCCTGTAATTTCAAATCCACCAGAAGGGAATTTAGTAACATTAAAAAAGTCTCCTTCTTTTCCTTCAACAGTTCCCTTTAAATGGGCATCTAATTTGTCTTTCATTTCCCCATCTAAATCTGTTGCAGAAATAGACTTCATATCAATTAAAAAAGTACCACTCTGTAGTGACCCGTTGTCTAAATGGAAAATACCACTTTCAATATTTACAGTACCATTATGCGTTCCAGTTGGTTTAAACCCTTTCCAATTAATAGTAGACTCTGCTACATTTGCAACATATTTTACAGTTGTACTCTCTGTAACTGCAGCTGCTTCTGCTTCACTAGTATTTGCTTCTTTAGCTTTTTTACAACCAATAACTGCTGTACACAATGCTATTACAGCAAAAATATTTATAGCTTGTTTTCTCATAAATTTAAAATGTTTTTAGTGTTAAGAAACAAAAATAACAAATTGCAAGTATAGTTTTATAAAAAAAAGGAGAAAAAAAATCAGTGACATTTTGACATTTTCATATAAATGGCAGTACTTTTGCCATCTAATAAATCTAAATTAAAAATAGAATAGAATTGCAACTGGTAATAAAAAAAAGCCAGCTCAATTTTTTAAAAATAGTATTACTAGCACAAGTATTTAAA
>JBMZDY010000187.1:0-4513 GCA_049614585.1 Oceanihabitans sp. | reverse complement strand
AAACATAGATTTCCATGGCAGTAAATTCAGGATTATGAGTTCTGTCCATTCCTTCGTTTCTAAAGTTTTTAGAAAACTCGTATACCCCATCAAAACCACCAACAATTAATCGTTTAAGATATAATTCATTAGCAATACGCATATATAAAGGTATGTCTAAACTATTGTGGTGCGTAACAAAAGGTCTTGCTGCTGCACCTCCAGGAATTGATTGTAAAATTGGTGTTTCTACTTCAAAATAACCAGCATCGTTAAAAAAACCACGCATGGCATTAAAAAGTTTGGTACGCTTTACAAAAACTTCTTTTACTTTTGGGTTTACAACCAAATCTGCATAGCGTTGTCTATAACGCAATTCTGGATCGTTAAAAGCATCGTATAGATTACCTTCGGCATCTTCTTTTGGTAATGGTAACGGTTTAAGTGCTTTACTAAGTAAAGTAAAATCTTTTACCATTACGGTTTTTGCACCCACTTTAGTAGTAAATAATTCGCCTTCAATACCAATAAAATCACCTATATCAAGTAATTTTTTATATACATTGTTATACTTGCTTTTATCTTCGCCAGTACAAATCTCATCGCGATTAAAGTATACTTGAATCTTGCCATCACTATCTTGTAATTCGGCAAAACTAGCATTTCCTTGTATACGTCTAGACATTAGTCTACCTGCAATAGTTACCTTGCTACCTTCTTTAAAATCTTTTTTTATTTGATTGGTTAAATGGGTTAGCGGAAATAAATCTGCTGGATACGGATTAATACCTAATTCACGTAATTTACTAAGCTTGTCTCTTCGTACTAATTCTTGTTCGGATAATTGCGACATATAAAATGTATGTTATTTTAAAAGCAACAAAGATAATGCTTTGTAACAAAAAATAAGATGCTACGTCTAATAAAATGTCATCAATCCATCTTCTATTGATTTTTACAAAAAATAGGTTTGTAAATTTGTTTTAGAAGAATTAATAAAATCAAATATTATGAGTTTTTGGAGAGTTTTACTAGCCATATTATGTCCGCCACTAGCAGTTTTAGATAAAGGTTGTGGTTCTATTCTTATTACTTTTTTGCTTTGGCTTTGCGGCTGGGTTCCAGGTGTTATAGCAGCACTTGTTATTTTGAACAACCCAGAACGATAAAAAGCGTATATTTGCTTCATTAAATTAGCATTTATATTTAAATAAAAATGAAGCATTTTTCACTTATTCTTGTTAGTCTTTTTCTATTAACTAGTTGTAATTTCACAGAAGAAATCACCTTTAAAGAAGATGGTTCTGGTGAGTTTGTTATGCGTTATGATTTAAGTCAAGTCTTGAAAACCATGGAAGAAATGGGTGGAGGGAATACCAACGATAATGAAAAGGAAAAAGTAAAAATGGATAGTGTGGTGTATTTTAAAGATATGCTAGTTGAAAAAGCAGATAGTATAGCAACACTACCACAAGAAGAGCAAGACCAATTAAAAGCCTTAGAGAGTATTGTTATAAAAATGAAAATGGACGAAGAGAAAGGAGTTTTAGACTTTGGGTTCGGTTCAACTTTTACTAGTATTCACGATTTACCTGTAGCTTTAAAAAAAATAGAACAAGCAAAAAAGTTTAATGCGAAAGACAATCCAGAAATGTTAAGAATGAATGAAAGTGCTGTAGCTAAATCTGCCGAGAATATGCTAGAGTATGTCGATTTTGCATATAATGGAAAAACATTTTCAAGGAAATTATTAAAAGATCACAAAAAATCTCCAGAACAAATGGAAGCTTTAGATGCCGAAATAAACAAAATGAGCGATACTAAATCGGTTTTTGAAGCGATGAGCTATACGTTGCTGTACCATTTTCCAAATAAAGTAAAATCTGTTTCTAATAAAAATGCGACTATTAGTGCAGATAAGAAATCGGTTACTTTAAAAATGAACTTTTTAGAAATGATAAAGTCGCCAGAAATAATGACTTTAGATGTAAAACTAGAAGATTAATACTTTGAATAAAACAATAGAATTACAAGAATTAGGACTTAAAGATTATAAAGATACTTGGGATTATCAAGAATCTCTTTTTAAATCTATTGTAGATGCTAAAATTAAAAATAGAAGGCAGGAGTTAAATATACCAACCAATAATTACTTTTTATTAGTAGAGCATCCGCATGTTTATACACTTGGTAAAAGTGGCGATATGAGTAATTTGTTGATTGATGAAAAGCAATTAGCAGAAAAAGGAGCGAGCTTTTATAAAGTAAATCGTGGTGGCGATATTACCTATCATGGTCCTGGGCAAATTGTTGGATATCCTATTTTAGATTTAGATAATTTTTTTACAGATATACATAAATACCTACGTTTTTTAGAAGAAATGATTATTCTCACTTTAGCCGAATATGGTTTAAAAGCAGAGCGTAGTCCAGGAGAAACTGGCGTTTGGTTAGATGTAGGAACACCATTTGCAAGAAAAATTTGCGCCATGGGAGTTCGTGCTTCCCGTTGGGTAACCATGCATGGTTTTGCATTAAATGTGAATGCAAATTTAGGGTATTTCGATAACATGATTCCTTGTGGTATACGTGGTAAAGCGGTTACTTCTTTACATGTAGAACTTGGTAAGGAAATACCTGTAGAGGAAGTAAAAAAGAAACTTTTAAAGCATTTTACAAATCTTTTTGAAGCAGAATTCGAGTTCAAAAAAATAAATAGTATCTCTGTTTAATACATTGCATTGTATTTATTAATAAGCTTTAAAATGTTTTTAGAGCTTCCTTTTAATACATCTAGCTCTTTAACAATTTCTAAATTGTCTGCTAGTAATAAACGAATTTGTTGTTTAGATTTTTTTCTAGAAAAAAGACCAATATCGGTTGCAAAAATCTCAGAATTTTCTTTCGATACATATAGAATTGCAGCGTTTATTAATTGGTATACATTAATTCTACCACTAATAATTTTTTTTAAATAGAATTGGTTGTTATAAGGAACAATAAAACAGTCGCCATCTACTCCTTTTAGCGATTTAATTACTTTAATTTCACTGGGATTTATTAGCGATTTGTTTCCGTTTTCATCTTTAATTTTAAAAGTGATTTTTGATGGATTGGTAAAATTTGTGCTTCTATATATTTTCCCAAAAACAGTATCGTTTTTTAAAGTAACAAGGTATTCTTTTTCTTGAGCAAAACTATTTGTTAAAATAATAAGGGATATTAGTAATACAAGATTTTTCAATTTATTACAATTTCTTTAATCCTTCATACACTACAATGCTAACAGCATTTGCTAAGTTTAAACTTCTAACATGCTTACTGTACAAAGGAATTTTAAAAAGTTGCTCTGCATGTTTTTTCAGTATAGATTTTGGTAATCCTTTAGACTCTTTTCCAAAGACTAAAAATAGGTTGTCTTGAAACGCAATATCCCAATGGTTTTTTGTGCCATGACTAGATAAAAACACCATATTAGCATCTTTATTTTTGTTGAAAAAATCTTCTGTATTTTCATAATAATGTAAATTAAGATGTTGCCAATAATCTAATCCAGCACGTTTTAAACGCGTATCTGTAATTTCAAAACCAAAGGGTTTTACCAAATGCAAATTAGAACCAGATGCCAGTGCAAGCCTGCCAATATTCCCTGTGTTGTTAGGTATTTCGGGTTCTATGAGTACGATGTTTAATGGCATATTCATTTCCTGCGAAGGCAGGAATATTATTAAATGAAACTTAATTTTTAATCATGGATTCTGCGTCGTAGCGCAGAATGACAAAACTATTAGCTGTCATTCCGCACGCTTGCACTGAGCTTGTCGAAGTGTGATGCGGAATCCATTTTTCTTATAAACTATTTTTAATTCCTTTTACAAAACTACTAATTTCTGCAACCCCATTTTTAGTTAAATGTTTAATAAACGCGGAACCAATAATTGCTCCTTTTGCATGTTGTGTTGCTTGCGTGAAGGTTTCGTTATTAGAAATCCCGAATCCTATAATTTGCGGATTTTTAAGTTGCATATTTGCTATGCGTTTAAAATAGCTGGTTTGTGTGTCTCCAAAACCAGAACTGCTTCCTGTTACGCTTGCACTACTTACCATATAAATAAATCCGTTTGAGATAGAATCTATAAAATGAATGCGCTCTACAGAAGTTTGTGGTGTTATTAAAAACACATTGATTAATCCGTATATTTCAAAAATAGCTTTGTAGTTTTCGTTATACACATCTACAGGTAAATCTGGAATAATAAGTCCGTCGATTCCTATTTCTTGGCATTTTTTACAGAATGCTTCTACACCATATTGTAACATTGGATTAAAATAACCCATAATTATTAACGGAATATTTACAGTATTACGAATATCTTTTAATTGATTAAAAAGAATTTCGGTTGTCATGCCGTTTTTTAAAGCTTGTGTAGAACTTGCTTGAATGGTTGGGCCATCAGCTAAAGGGTCGCTGAATGGTAAACCGATTTCTATCATGTCTACTCCAGATTTTTCTAGGTTTTGAATAATAGTAGCT
>JBMZDY010000186.1:0-4519 GCA_049614585.1 Oceanihabitans sp. | reverse complement strand
GGTCGTCTTGCATGGCAACAATTTTTCCAGCATTAACAACAACATGGTGTATGCTTTCTTCTTGTTTAATAGACTTTTCGATTTTTGCAAGGGTTTCTTGCATGGTAAAATTGTCTATTTGTGTATTTAATATTTTAACTTTCATATTCTTTTATAGATTGAAAATATAGTTTTATTATACACATTAATATTGCAATAGAACTATTATAAAAAAAGTTTCCTGCTAATGCCATAATTATTACTGTAAATAAAATAAAGCAAATGTAATCTTTTGGCGCTTTACTTATATACAAAACTAGATATAATATGTATATGTATAAGCTTCCGCCTAGTATTCCAAAAAAATAAAATATATCTATAAAATCGAAACCACTTTTTATTAATATACTTCCCAACCCTCCAATTAAGTAATTTATAAAACTCCAATCCGATTGTATAAAAGGAATTAAGCTTTCTTGTAATATTAAATTTCGATAAGAAAACAAGGCTGTAAAAATGCCATGTTCTTCAATTATTGGGAAAAATAAATCTATATATGGTGTAATAGAAATTAATATTTTTTCTTGAAATATTATGTTTAAGATTAATAGTGAGCTAAGCAGTAAAACAAAGTACTTATTTAAAAAAAGTTTGTTTTTATAAATTAACAACAAGCAACACAATAGCAAAGCAAGTATAGATGCTTTTGTACCTACAATAATTGCAGATATTGCAACAAGTAAAAACAATAGTTTTTTACTTTTATTTAATATAAATGCTTGATGTGCAAAATAGAATAAGCTTATTAAACTAAAATAACTTGCATAGCTAGATTTTATTAAAAAGCCACTATAACCAAATCGAATTCCGTGGTAGGTTTTAAAATATGCTATGGAAAATATAAAACCAATTATTACTGCTATTGAGTTAATAATTATTACGATTTCAAACCATTTAAATATTTGATTTATCTGCTTTTTATTTAATGTTAAACTATCGGCAAATAATAACATTATAATTATAAAAATAGAGTTATTAAAGCTCTCGATATTTAAATATAAATTATAGTTACTTAAGGTAATTTGGCTTACCATAAATAAAAATGCTAATAGTAATAAAAGTTTAAGGGGTTTTTTGTGTTTTTTATGGTTTATTAAAATTACATAAACCATTGGTATTTGTGCAATAAACTTAATTAAGCCCGAAATTCTATATTCTTTAAGGTGTAAGTCTAATAGGTATTTATAAAAAGCCTCGGAAACTAAAAATGCAACCAGCAATACTACTATCCAATTTATGCTTTTAGTTTGTATAAGCTTCGTCATTATTGTGTGCAAGGTTAAAGAAATAACAATACCAAAAAGAAAATAAAACAATTCCTGCTTGACGTTGTATATACGATTCTACTAAAAACAAAATCACACAGCAAAATACAAATGCTTTTGCATGTATATTAGATTTTTTAAACAAATTATAAAAAATTACTACAAACAATAAAAATGCTAGAAAGCCATGTGCTAAAAACATTTCTATAAATTGATTGTGGCAATTATAGTTTCTAAATTTTGTGTTTACATTATCGCTAATAGCGTTTGATATTGCATCTCTTGTATTGTCGCTGCCTACTCCAAATATAAAATTGTTTTTTATTTCGGAAAAACTCGCATTCCAAATAGAAAGCCTTGCGTCTAAATTATTTACATCTCCAATATTACTGTTATTTTCTATTGGTGCTTTGGTTATAAAATATACAAATAATCCTGTGGTAATACAACCAAGTATTATTGTAAATATTATTTTGGTTTTTGCGCTTTTAGCGTATTTAAATATTCTAAATGCCAATAATAATAAACCTACAATTAAAGGCAGTCTTGCATGCATAAAATACATAAATAAAATTGCAACCAAGTAAAACAAACCTAAGTATATGTTGTTTTTTAAAGGTGTTTTTAATTTAAAAACAAATACTATTAGTATTAAAAAACTAAAATAACTGGTGTGCCAAAATTTTTCTAAATTTAATTCTAAAAACCGTATAAAAGTATAATCGGTTTCTTGCTGCATGAAATTTAACAAGGTAAACACTATTAGTAATACAAAATAAAAGCTTAACCCTAATTGAAAATAGTTACCTATCCTTTCCATTTGGGTTTTATTCATTTTGAAAAAAACCAAAGGCATTAATAATAAATACGAATAATCTAAAAGATTGTCCATAATTTGATTGCTTGTACTTGTAAAAATAGATGCGATTACAATCCATAAAAAAAGGAAAACAAATAAAATATTGCTTTTTACATAGGTTAATAGCTTTGTAAACTGCTTTTTATTGCAGCTCTCTATTATAGTAATAACCGCTAATACAACTAAAAGTGTATGCGATATTATTATCCAAAAAGGAACTAAAAAAGCCCATAAAACAAGCAGGTAAAATTTAATGTTTTGTAAACTAAATTTAATTGGCTTAATACTTAAAGAAGAGGTGGTTGCATTATTAAAAAACAATAAAACAAAAATGGATATAAGCAATGCCAAATTTGCTATTAAAGGAATTATACTATGTTTTTTATAATCTCTTTTTTCGTTTAAAAAAGTAGCATCATTTAGCATAATCCAGTTTCGTTTACTAGTAGTAGACTGGACATTTACACCGGTTTTAGTATTTGTTATTAAGCTTCCTTTACTTGTATAGTGAATTATACTTCTATTGTTTTTACTTTTAAATGTTTTCTGGTCTATAGTAAAGTTATAGGAAGCTAATTTAATTGTAGACTTTTCTTTTGCCTGCCAAAAAAGACCTATATAATCTATCTCGTTTTTGGTATTAATTTCGAAATCAAACCCTTTTTCCTTATTAGGTTGTATTTGTATTCTATTTGAAAATATTCGCTCTTCGGAATATTTATTTTTATAAACATACCAAACCGTTGTAGGGTTAGAAACCGTTATATCGGTATGAATAGAAAATGTTTGGTACTCGCGTTGAAAAAAAAATGCAAAATAGAGAATATTAAAAAGTAATAATATTAAACCACTTTGTAAAAGTAGTTTCTTATAATTACTAAAACGCGCACTTTTTTTTTTCATGAACTAAGTTCTTTTTCTAAGTAATTTAGCAGGAATTCCACCCATAATAGAGTAAGGCTCTACATTTTTAGTTACTACAGCGTTTGCTCCAATTATAGAGCCTTTACCTATAGTTATGCCTGGTAATATTACAACATTAATACCTACCCAAACATCGTTTTCTATACTTACGGTTTTGGTTTCCGATTCTCCAGATTGAACCATTGGTATATTAATATCGTGATAATTATGCGTTTTACTATAAATAGATACATTAGGAGCTATCATAGCATAATCGCCAATTGTAATACTTCCTTGCAAAAATGCATTTTCGTTAATGCGTACATGCTTTCCTATTTTTAAATTTCGAGCGTCTGATAGATAGATACCACTTTCGAATTTAGAATTTTTATCGAATGGCATTATTTTTAAAACCTTAGCAACATACCACATTCTTATTACATTACTAAACCCAATTAGCCTAGAATGCGGAAGGTATTGTATAAATAAATAATATATAATTAGCTTAAGTTTTTGCATACTTGGTTCTAAATTTAAGTAAAGATATTTTATTAATTGTTAAAGCAAAAAATATAGCACATAAATACCCAAACGAACTTATTAAAACGGGTTGAAAAAAGCTAAGCCCTAAAAAATATAATATTAAAAAGTTTTTACAATAGCCTTTGTATATGTTTTTATCCCAAACACGAGCTTCAAACAACTTAAAAAAGAAAAATAAGAATATAAGTATTCCTATTCCCATTTCTGTAGTAAATGTAAACAAAAACGCATCGTAAATTGGGCCTCTGGTTTGGTTTAAAACTTCGTATCCCAACATCTCTGGCCCTACATTATATTTTTCGTAAACTTCTGTAGCCATTAAAGATACTCTAGACCCAAAAGTACCAATACCACTTCCCCAAGGAAGGTTGTCCATTAAAATTTCGTAGGCTTTTTCGGCAATTCGTACACGTATATATTTATCGCCAAAAGCTACTTCATTTGCTTTCGAAAAAAACACTAAATAATACACAAGTAATCCCGAAAAAATACCTATAAATACAGTGGCTTTTTTAATCCATTTTTTAAGTTTAGAACGGTATTGAAAAGGGGAAAACAACATAAAAAGAAAAAACAAATAATACTTCTTTTCGAGAAAACGATAGTATTAAAAAAACAAATGCTAAAATTAATTTTCGTCTATCTTTTTTGGTAATCAATTCTTGAAAACCATAATGGTAAAAATGCCAAAATACAATATAGAGACTCATAAAATTTGCTAAACTTGGACCCGATCCAAAAAAGGATACCAAATAAAAACCACCTATTCCTCTTGGAAGACTATCTAGACCAAGAAACTCTCTATACGATTCGTAAAAGGGAACTTCTATTATTGAAATTAATAATACCAACAATAGGATTTTGTCTAATATTTTTTTAAAACTATATAGCGTTTCGTGCTTTTCTTGAG
>JBMZDY010000185.1:0-4528 GCA_049614585.1 Oceanihabitans sp. | reverse complement strand
TATCGTAAAACATTTCTAATTTATCCATTCTTTTTTGAATAAAGTCTAATAGTTTTTGATCTGCATTGAAATTTACGGATTGCGTGTTTACTTTCATACTTGAAATTTTATTATTGGTTAAACAATTAACACTGCTATTTTTTATTTCGAGGATGCGCGTTTAAATATACTTTTTTCAACTCTGCTATACTATTATGTGTATACACTTGTGTTGCTGCTAAACTTGCATGCCCTAATAACTCTTTTACAGCATTTAGGTCGGCACCTTGGTTAAGCAAATGCGTTGCAAATGAATGCCTTAGCATATGCGGACTCTTTTTTACCTTAGTAGATGCTAAACTAAAATACTCATTTATTATTCGATATACAAGCGTTTCATAAATTTTAACTCCTTTTTGGGTTAAGAATAAATAATTCGCATCTGCAATTATTTCTAATTGGTTTCTTTGGGTTTTATACTTTTGTATGGTTTGTATTACAGATTGCAATAAAGGCACATATCTTTCTTTATTTCGTTTTCCTAATACCTTTAGTGTTGCATTTTCTAGATCTACATCTTGCAGTTTTATATTTACTAGTTCGATGCGTCGTATTCCTGTAGAATAAAACAATTCTATTATTAGTTTATCGCGAATTCCCGAAAAATCGTTTGCAAAATTAAGCTCGTCTAGTACGGTTGCAATTTCTGCTTCTGAAAATGGCACCTGAATTTTTTTACTTGTTTTTAAGGCTTTATGTTTTGCTAATGGGTTTTTATTAATTTCTCCTACTTTTAGCAAAAACTTGTAATAGGAATTTAATGCAGATATTTTTCGGTTTATACTTCTATTGGTAATTTCTTGTTCTACCATAAACACAATCCAATTTCGAATTTGCGAATAGCTTACTTGCGCTATAGTTTGTTGGTCGAAATGATTGGCATTATAATCTAGAAAGTCGTTTAAATCCCTATTATATGCTTTTATAGTAAGTGCAGAATAGTTTTTCTCTAATAATAGATAATCTAAAAAAGATTGAAATGGCATTTTTCAAGTTAAAAGTTAAAAGTTAAAAGTACGAAGTCTTTTGTAAGCAAAAAAATCCTACTAGTTTTAAACTAATAGGATTTTAAATTTTATTTAATAAACAGAAAGCTATATACTTTCTTGGTCTTTAATATTTTGTACGTATTGCGCTTTTTGTATTAATGCGCGACGTGCTACAGATGGCTTTGTAAACTGCTTTCGTTCTTGCAGTTGGTTTTTTACTGTAGTTTTTACAAACTTGCGTTTATAACGTTTTAATGCTCGCTCTATGTTTTCTCCTTCTTTTACTTTTATTTTTAACATGGTGCCTTAACCTCCTCTCTTTTAAAATTTTTAAGGCTGCAAATATAAAAAGGTTTTTATATATAAAAAATTAATCTTTAAACAGCGAAGCTCTTCTGCTTAAATCTTCTATTAGCTGCTCGTCTTCTTCGCTTTCTAGTAGTACGTTATAATTATCCCAGAATGCTTTATTATAGGGTTTCACTGCAAAAATATCGGCATCCCATTTTTGGGTTTCAGCAGTTTTTATTACTTCTTTGTCTAGTACAATTTCTGAAAACAATATTTCTTGTACTGTATAATAATAACGTTCTTCTTTATTATATAACGCTTCTTCTTCTTTGGTTAGTTTTTCGTTTGTTTTACCAACATTTACCAATTTTGGTGTTTCGTAATAAATATAATTAGGAAACATTTTATCTTGATACTCCATATAGGTTATCACTAACTTATGATTGGTTTGCGTATCAAACAAACGCTTGCTTCTTACCTTTTGTGCTGGCGATGCTGCTACCAATTCGTATTCTATTTTTTTAAACGCATAATTATCGTAATAAATATACAACCAGCCTTTTGCATGGTAGCCTTCGTTAAATATGCCTTTGGTACCTAGGCCTACAAATTCTTCGCTTTCAGCAATTTTTATTTTATACAATTTACGTTCGTTATCTACCAAAATTGTATCTAATTGAAACTGATGCTTTTTTAATATATCGTCTCCAAACAATGCTTTGGTTGCATTTGCATTACGCAGCATATTTAGTTTTCCTTGAAATAAGTTTTGCAATCCATTAACTCTTGTATCATTCCATTTAATAGCATTTACTAACTGCTCTTTACTAACCGATTTTCTACTTATATCTTTAGGTTTTAGTTTGCGTCTAGACTTTTGATTTTTGTATGCTGCATACGAAAATATACTATCTACATCACGTAAGTCGTAACTCTTTCTTACTTGATCTACATTTACTTTAAGATGCTTGGCACTACTGGTTACAAATCCTGAATCGTAAACCGTTATTGCACTTTCTATAAGCCATTTAAATTCGTTTTTGTTACGTTCTTTATGTCTTAAAAACCCTTTTTGAATATACGAGGAATCGGGAAGGTTACGCTCTAGTTTTGAAATAGCTTTTAGTACAATTTCGTTTCCTGTTTTTGGTCTTGTTTCTGCTACTAATATCACTTCTTCTAATGAAGCAACTTCTTCTCCTAGATATATAGCAACATTAGGATCTAATTCTTTTATAGGTTTTTTATAGGTGGAATACCCAATTGAAGATACTATTAAAGTATCGTTAATATGCTTTTCTGGCACTTGTAATACAAAATTTCCATCTATATTGGTTACTGTACCAATGGTTGTGTTTTTTATATATACACTTGCACTTGCAATTGGAAATGCATCTAAAGTATCTAAAACCGTATTTTTTATTTCGGTTTGCGAAAAACTAGTAAAGCCTAAAAGTAATAGTGTTACAACTAATAGTTGTTTGGTTTTTTTAAATTGCATAGTCTTAATTTTATATTTTTAGGACCGTTTGATAAAGTTAAACGCTTTTGAAAACTAATTAGTATTCCTAACTGAAGATTCTTCAGTCGTTACTCTCCCTCTGAATGACAAAGATTGCGCTTCTTAATTCAAGGAATAACAATTAATTTACTGTCCTTGAGATTCATTGAGGAATTTATCCTTATGATTCTTCAGTCGTTGTACTCCTTCAGCATGACAAATTATTTTGCAGCAGGTTTATACTCTTTCTTATGGATTACCATTTTTGCGATAATCTTGTTTTACAATTTTCGCAATAATGCCAATCTAACTATTTTGCTGCTGGTTTGTACTCTTTCTTATCGATTACCATTTTTGCGATAATCTTGTTTTACTATTTTCGCAATAATGCCAATCTAACTATTTTGCTGCTGGTTTATACTCTTTCTTATCGATTACCATTTTTGCGATAATCTTGTTTTACAATTTTCGCAATAATGCCAATCTAACTATTTTGCTGCTGGCTTGTACTCTTTCTTATCGATTACCATTTTTGCGATAATCTCTCTTAAGATTTCAGAGGTACCTCCACCAATTGGTCCTAGTCTGCTGTCTCGCAAAAGTCGTGCCATAGGATATTCTTCCATATAACCATAACCTCCTAAAAACTGCACGCATTGGTATGCTACATCGTCGGCCATTTTTGTAGATCGTAATTTTGAAATTGTAGCTTCTTTAACAACATACTCGCCTTTATTTAATCGATAAGCAACCGAGTAGTTATACTCACGGCACATTTCCATATCTGCATATAAGTCTACAAAACTATGGCGTAGCGCTTGAAATTTATCTATTGTATTGCCAAAAGCAGATCGTTCGCTCATATAATTTCTTGCATACTCTAATGCATATTCTGCTCTTGCATGTGCATTTACACCCATTATTAATCTTTCTAACGCAAAGTGCTGCATTATATACGGAAAACCTTTCCCTTCTTCTCCCATTAAATTACTTGCTGGAATGGTAACATTATCGAATGCTATTTCTGCAGTGTCACTTGCACGCCAACCCAGCTTATCTAGTTTGGTAGCTGAAATTCCTGGTGTATCTCTATCCATTATAAAAATACTCATTCCTTTATGTCCTGCATCTGGATCTGTTTTAGCTGCTACAACCAAATAATCGCTATATACACCATTTGTAATAAATGTTTTAGATCCATTTAACACATAAGTGTCGCCTTTTTTTACTGCTGTTGTTCGCATTCCTGCAACATCACTACCACCAAAAGGTTCTGTAATACACAAGCAACCTATTTTCTCGCCTGTTATACTAGGCGTTAGGTATTTTTGTTTTATTTCATGGCTTCCCTCTTTATTTACATGCGTCATTGCAAGGTAAGTATGTGCCCAAATATTTGCTGCAAAACCTCCTGAATTTATTTTTTGTAATTCTTCTAATAGTATTACTGTATAAAATAAATCTAAATCTAAGCCTCCATATTCTTCTGGGTAGGCTAAGCCAAAGAATCCCATTTCTCCAAATTTCTCCCAAATAAAGCGTTCTACGGTTCCAGTTTCTTCCCATTTATTAATATGCGGAACGACTTCTTTTTTTAAGAAATCTTGTAAACTTTGTCTAAATAATTGATGCTCTTCGGTGAAGTACATGCTGTTCATAAGGTTAGGATTTTATTATATTCTAATTAAGAGTCAAATATAATTTAATT
>JBMZDY010000184.1:0-4563 GCA_049614585.1 Oceanihabitans sp. | reverse complement strand
TAGGAAATTTATGTAATTAATAATAAAATAGAAAAAATTCCCTTTTTCAAGAGAATGAAATAATAAATTTTTCAATGAATAGAATAACAGATACTGTAAAGCATTTAATAATAATAAACGTATTAATGTTTATTGGAACATTGCTTATAGGTGGCGGACAATTATTTTACGAGTGGTTTGCCTTATATTTTCCTAAAAACGAAGCGTTTCAGCCTTGGCAAGTAATCACACATATGTTTATGCATGGAGGCGCAGATTTAAAAAACCTAAGTTTAATGCATTTAGGGTTTAATATGTTTGCTTTATGGATGTTTGGCTCTCCTGTAGAACAAGCGCTAGGAAGTAAAAAATTCTTGTTTATTTATATTTCTGCAGGTCTGGGAGCTGTTTTATTTCAATTGGGATATTATTACTTTAACTATGTACCAGTTTATTCCGATTTGATTCAAACTGGATTAACCGATAGCCAAATAGTAAAAATGCTTACCAGTAACGAAACTATGTCTGGTATTAACGAATTACAGTTTACAAAACTTAAAGAAATATTTCCAATCTATAACGCATCTATGGTTGGTGCTTCTGGATGTATTATGGGTATTCTTGCTGCTTTTGGAATGATGAATCCCGATGCTAAACTCATGCTTATATTTCTGCCAGTACCTATAAAAGCTAAATATTTTATTCCAGGAATTATTTTGCTAGATGTAATTTCGGCAATCTCTGGACAATCCTTTTTTAGTCCTAGTAACACTGCATATATGGCGCATGTTGGTGGTGCAATTACTGGTTTTATTATTATGTGGTATTGGAAAAAAAATCAATTCAATAAAAACCGTTGGGATTAATGACCAGCTTAAACCAAGACATAAGAAAAAAATTACAGCAACTGCATGTTTTCGAAAAACTAATAGTTGTACATGTTTTAATGTTTGTTATTGCACAGGTTTTACGTTTTGTGTTGCATACACATTCTAGCTTACTTTGGCTAGAATTACCAAGCGATTTCTTTTCTTTTTTAAAGCAACCTTGGGCAATTATTAGCTATTCTTTTGTGCACTACGATTTTTTTCACTTGCTATTTAATATGCTTTGGCTTTATTTAATAGGGAAAATGTTTCTTAATTTATTTAATACCAAATTAGGTTTAAATGTATATTTTTTAGGTGTTTTATTTGGCGCATTACTGTTTTTGCTAGGCTATTCTATATTGCCAAATGTATTCCCTTCTGGACATAAATTAGTAGGTGCATCTGCTGGTGTAAGAGCATTATTAATATTTATGTGCGCCTATATGCCTAATATGGATTTGCGTTTTTTTACTTTCAATATTAAATTAAAACACATTGGTTTAGCAATAGTAATAATAGATTTAATTGGCTTGTTTGGTACAAATGCAGGAGGGAATCTAGCGCATTTTGGAGGAAGTATACTCGGGTATTTTTACGCAAAACAATTGGTAAAAGGAAAAGATATAGGTAAAGGTTTTGAGCGTTTTATGGATACTATTTTGTCTTGGTTTAAACCTAGATCTAAATCGGCATTAAAAACGGTTCATAAAAAGAAAAATAAAGTTGCCGGTTATACTAAAGACGATTTTAAAACTTTTAATAACCAAAAGCAAATAGATATTATACTAGATAAAATTAGTAAAAGTGGCTACGACAGTTTAACCAAAGAAGAAAAAGAATTTTTATTTCGGGCAGGAAAGTAGTATTTACAGACTTATGAAAAATTTAAATTTTATCGATAAAATTATTTTTCTCTGCAACTCGCTTGCAGCAGCCATGTTGTTCTTGTCTTTTGCATTGCCATTTGTACCACCAAAAACGTTTTCGGTTTTATCGGTTTTAAGTTTAGGTGTTCCTATTTTATTATTGCTTAACGCTATATTTTTTGTGTATTGGTTAATCCGATTAAAAAAGCAATTTTTAGTTTCACTTTTTGTTCTAGCTATCGGGTATTTTTCTTTTGGTTCTTTATATAAATTTTCGACAAAAAAAACTGCCTCACAACCAGAACAGCAATTAACAGTTATGAACTATAATGTGCGTTTGTTTAATTTGTATAATTGGATAGAAGCCGATAATGTAGAAACAAAATTGGTAGATTTTGTAAAGCAAAATTCTCCAGATGTAATTAGCTTTCAAGAGTTTCATCCGCATAAAAATATCGACTTATCTTTTTTTAAATATAAATACGAAAAGCTTTCTGGGAATAAAACAAAATATGGCCAAGCAATATATTCGCAATTTCCAATAATAAATTCTGGTTCTGTAGCATTTAAAAACACTTCAAACAATGCTATTTTTGTAGATATTGTTAAGAAAAAAGATACCATACGTGTGTATAATGTGCATTTAGAGTCTTTACATATAGAACCTAAAGTAGAACATTTAGCAACCGAAAATTCGGAACGTTTATTAAAGCGAATTGGCAAAACTTTTAAAATGCAACAGTCGCAAACCGAGTTGTTTTTAAAACATAAAAAACAGTGTAATTACAAAATGATTATTTGTGGCGATTTTAATAATACCGCTTTTTCTTATGTGTATAAAGAAATAAAAGGAAATTTAAAAGATGCTTTTAAAGAAGCTGGTACTGGTTTTGGAAGAACCTACGATTTTAAATTTTTCCCAACACGAATAGATTTTATTTTAACAGATGCTGCTTTTACAGTAGATGCTTTTAAAACTTTCGATGTTCAATATTCCGACCATTTTCCAGTACTTACTAAACTGCATTTAGACTAGTAGTTTTTTTACATAAAACTGCAATCTACAGCATCTGCAAGCATATGTATCCATAAGCCTATTGCAATTATTCTTGTTTTTTTTGGTAATAATATAAGGGCATAAAAAAGCATTGCATAATAGGTGTGCAAAGGATGGAAGTTAATACTACATCTATTGGCATCAAAAATAGGCGTAGCAAGTAAGTGATCTAAGTCTATTAAAATAGCAGCTGCCATTATTATATATGCTTGTTTCCACTTGCTTTTAAAAAAGAGAAGCGCAATAAATAATGGAACAATAAAATGAATGCTATAATGTGATATAGACTGTAACATTATAAATATTTATATTGTTTTTCTAAATAGGTAATTGCATTTGTGCCTTCGTTAAAAAGCAGGTCTAGTATGCTTAAGTTAGCAATAAAACCATGTTTGTTTCCAAATACTTGTGTGTACATATCGAAATTGTAATTGGCTTCTTTTCTAGAGTTTGCTAAATACCTATAATCTGTACTTTCTGGATAGTTTTTAGTATAGTTTTCTGTTTTAGAAAAATTTAATTCTAATTGTAAACATTCTAAAACCGTTTCAAGGCATTTTATATTAAAATCTAATAAATATTCGGCTTTTGTAAAAAATAGAGGTTTTAATTCTGCTTCATAAAATTCAAAAAAAGGAGATGTTTTGTAAGCCGACTCTAACGATTTCCAATGTAATACTTGCCATTTTTCTACATTATGAATTTTTATATCGCGATAAAGCTGTCTTTTTTTTTGCGAATAAACAACCGGAATACTTAGTTGTAGTTTTCCGTTAGCGGCATAAATATAAGTACGATTTCTATAAGTTTGTTTTTGGTAATTATCTTCCATTTCTAGTGTAATTTCCTTTGCTTGAAGCATACCAGCAAGCTGTGCAACATTTGGAAAATATGTAGGATGGAAAATAGATTTCATTTTAAATTACACAAATTAGCTATTTGCTTTTTTCATTTTTCGCCATTTGTTAAAACCGTACCAAAGTGCAAATAATACTAAAAAAGGTATGAAGTATGAAACGGGTTTACCGCTTCCGCCAACTGTTGTAAATAAGCGTTCCCAACGTATTTTGTTTTTTATTCCTTGTGCATTGCTATCCCAACTCATCCAAATAAAAACGGGCTTACCTACAACATGATCAAAAGGAACAAAACCCCAAGCACGAGCATCTAGTGAGTTGTGACGATTATCTCCCATTAACCAATAGTAATCCTTTTTAAAAGTGTAGGTATTGGTTACAGCTCCATTAATAATTATTTGATTGCCTTTAACTTGTAACGTGTTGTTTTCGTATTCAGTAATGGCGCGTTTATAAAGTGGCAATACTTCTAAATTTAAATCTATAGTTGCTCCAGCTTTTGGTATATAAAGCGGTCCAAAAAAATCGTTATTCCAATTATAGTTAGGATCGTGAGGAAAAACGTTAGATTCTCGAACTCCTTTTTCGCGCTTTAGTGGTGTAATGTTTTTTACATTCGGATGGTTTTTAAATTTCGCTAGGTTTTCTTCGGAAATACCTGGAAAATAACTCATACTCGCATTTTGGTTGTATTGCGGAAAATCGCTAATGTTATACCTATCGGCTAATTGTCTGCTATTAAAAGCGCCGTTTTTAGTTTCTACTTGATAAGAAAACTGAAGTTTTGCTCGGTCTGGTAATTGGTTTTGTTTACCATTAATATATACAAACCCATTTCTTACTTCTAGGGAATCTCCAGGAAGACCAACACAACGTTTTACATAGTTTGTTTTTTTATCGATAGGTTTATAATAGTTTCTATCGGCTTTTTTATA
>JBMZDY010000183.1:0-4599 GCA_049614585.1 Oceanihabitans sp. | reverse complement strand
TAGGTTTCTACAATCCAATCAATTTTTTTAGATTTTGATAATTTAGAAAAGCCAGAAATAGATGCACTCATGTTCTATAGTTTTAAAAGTACAAAGATAGTATTCCCTTTTTTAATGGATTTCATTTCCACAGGTTAAGTTTTAAACTTATTCTATAAGCACTTCCTGTATTATTAACTCCAATTTACTGTTAATATTTAGGGTTTTTTGCTTAATTTTTAGTAAACTTGACATCAATTTGTAAAAAATACTACTTTTTCAATGCAAACATTAAAACGCTTCCTATTTACTTGCTTTTTAGCAGTAACGATTTCAACAACAGCACAAACAAAAGAGATTTCATTAAACGAAATATGGAATGGCTCCTTTAGAACCGAAAGAATGGATGCATTACATTCCATGAAAAACGGGAAACAATATTCGGTTTTAAACCTAAATAGAAAAGCAAGAACAACTGCTATAGATGTTTACGATTATAAAACTTTAAGCAAAGTAAAAACTCTAGTAAACTCTGCAGATATTGAAGCTATTGCTTATTTCACCGACTATACTTTTAGTGATGATGAAAGCAAAATTATTTTAGCTACCGATGTAGAGCCTATTTTTAGACGTTCTACCTTAGGGCATTACTATGTATACGATACCAAAGATGCTTCCGTGCAATTAATTGCAAAAGAAAAAATTCAAGAACCTACCTTTTCGCCAGACGCTACAAAAGTAGCTTATGGTTATAACAACAATTTATTTGTTAAAGATTTAATAAGCGGTGAAACCAAACAAATTTCTTTCGATGGCGAAAAAAATAAAATAATTAATGGTATTACCGATTGGGTTTACGAAGAAGAATTTGGATTTGTTCGCGCATTTGAATGGAATGCAGCTAGTGACAGAATTGCATTTATTCGTTTTGATGAAACTAATGTTCCTGAATTCTCTATGGATGTTTATGGAAAAGGATTATACCAAACCCAACAAGTTTTTAAATACCCTAAAGCTGGCGAAAAAAACGCAATTGTATCTTTACACTTATATAATTTAAAAAACAACAAAGCAACTACTGTTAAGCTAAATAAAGATTATACTGATTTCTACATTCCAAGAATTAAGTGGACAAACGATCCTTTTGTATTAAGTGCACAATACATGAATAGGCACCAAAACGAGTTAGATTTATGGATGATAAATGCAAAAAAAGAAAGCAGTGAAATTGTACTTAAAGAAAGAGACAAAGCATATGTGGATATTACAGACAATCTTACCTTTTTAAAAGACAATAGCTTTATTTGGACTAGTGAAAAAGATGGCTTTAACCACATTTACCATTACGACAAAAAAGGGACCCTTTTAAACCAAATAACAAAAGGAAACTGGGAAGTAACCAATTATTACGGTTTCGATGAAAAAACAAATAAAATTTATTACCAATCTGTAGAAAACGGCTCGATAAATCGAGATGTATATGCTATAGATTTAAACGGAACCAACAAAACCCGTTTAACCAAAAGCACAGGAACCAACAATGCTGCATTTAGTGCAGATTTCACCTACTTTATTAACACCTTTTCTAGCGCTACAACACCACCAGAATATACGCTTAACGAGTCGGCAACCGGAAATCTAGTAAAAAGCATAAAAGATAACGATGCCCTTTCTAAAAAGCTATTAGAATATAAAACCTCAAAAAAAGAATTTTCTACCATTAATGTAAACGGTAACGATTTAAATATGTGGATGTTAAAACCAGCCAATTTTGATGCCAATAAAGAATATCCTTTATTTATGTTTCAATATTCTGGTCCAGGATCACAACAAGTTGCTAACAGATGGAATGGTGCAAATGATTATTGGTACCAACATTTAGCACAAAAAGGCTATATTGTAGTTTGTGTAGATGGAAGAGGAACCGGTTTTAAAGGAGCAGACTTTAAAAAGGTAACCCAAAATGAGCTGGGTAAATATGAAGTTGAAGATCAAATTGAAGCAGCAAAACAATTAGGAAAAAGAACTTATATAGATGCTTCAAGAATAGGAATTTGGGGCTGGAGTTATGGAGGTTTTATGAGTAGTAACGCACTATTTAAAGGAAACGATGTATTTAAAATGGCAATTGCAGTTGCGCCAGTTACCAGCTGGAGATATTACGATTCTATTTATACCGAACGTTACATGACAACACCACAAGAAAATGCTAGTGGATACGATGATAACTCCCCAATAAACCATGTAGACAAATTACAAGGAGACTTTCTTTTAATTCATGGTACTGGCGACGATAATGTACATGTACAAAATACCATGCGAATGGTAGAAGCACTTATTCAAGCCGACAAGCAATTTGAATGGATGGTATATCCAGATAGAAACCATGGTATTTATGGTGGTAACACCAGATTGCATTTATATAAAAAAATGACCAATTTTATTCATGATAAACTTGGCGATAAGTTGCCAAAAAAGAAAACAGAAAAAGAACAAAACGTTAAAATAAAAGGATAACTAACTAATTAAAATAAATAAACATGGAATTTAAATATGGAGGTTCTGCAGAGAATCAAAAAACAGTTTTAGGACACCCTTCTGGGCTGTTTGTACTTTTTTTTACCGAAATGTGGGAACGCTTCTCATACTATGGAATGCGCGCTTTATTAGTACTGTTTTTAGTATCAACAGTTCTAGATGGAGGCTGGGAATGGAGTAGAGCAGACGCTCTTGTACTTTATGGATGGTATACGGGATTAGTATATTTAACTCCTATTATTGGAGGGTTTATAGCCGATAAATTTATGGGGTATAGAAAAGCGGTTGTGCTTGGTGCTTTTATTATGACTTTAGGTCATGCATCTATGGCGTTAGAAGGCATGACTTCTATGTTTTTCTATGCTGGACTTACCTTTTTAATTATTGGAAATGGTTTTTTTAAGCCTAATATTTCTTCTATGGTTGGTCAATTATACAAAACACAAGGAAAAGAAAAAGATGGTGGTTATACCATTTTTTATATGGGAATTAATGCTGGTGCCTTTCTAGGTATTTTACTTTGTGGTTATATAGGTGAAAACATTGGCTGGCATTATGGATTTGGACTTGCAGGTATTTTTATGTTTTTAGGAATGCTTCAGTTTTATTTTACACAAAAAATATTTGGAAACATTGGTTTATCTCCAAAACAAACAAAAGATTTCGACGATGTTATTGAAGATAGTATCGACAAACTTGAAGACAATGTAGAAGATGTAGTTGAAGAAGCTGAAAACTCTAAAGTTGTAAGAGATAGAATGTTTGTAATAGGTGTCTTTTCTTTATTTGTAGTGTTTTTCTGGTGGGCTTTTGAACAAGCTGGTGGTTCCATGACCGTTTTTGCTGCAGATTATACAGACAGAGCCTTAGTTGGTAATGCAGCTATGACTTTTAAAATAGTTAATACCATAATTACAATTGTACCTATGCTAGTAATTACTTGGGTTCTAGCTATGTTATTTAAACAAACATTTAACAAATACTCTTTAGCAAATATCCTTTTAGGATTGAGTTTTGTTATTATTTGGGGAATAGTTCTTTGGATGCTAAACAGAGAATTTCAAGCAGATGCCACCGAAGTTCCTGCATCTTGGTTCTCGGTATTAAATTCCCTATTTATTATATTATTTGCTCCTTTATTTTCTAAACTATGGGAGAGTAAACTAAACCCTTCTGGGCCAGTAAAATTTGCTATTGGTTTATTGTTAGTAGGTTTAGGTTTTGGTGCTTTAGCTTATGGAGCAGCAGGAATACCAGATGGAGCAAAAACAGCTTCTGTTAGTTTAATATTTTTAGTTGTTGCTTATTTTTTACATACTATGGGAGAACTTTGTGTATCTCCAGTTGGTCTTTCTTATGTAAGCAAACTTGCACCTGTAAAATTAGTAAGTTTAATGTTTGGAATTTGGTTTACAGCTAACTTTTTCGCGAACCTTCTTGGTGGTGTTACTGGTAGTTTTATCGATCCAATTTCAGAAGAATATGGCTTATCTACATTCTTTTTAATATTTACAATAATTCCTATTACAGCTGCTGCAATTATGTTGCTTTTAAACCCAATGCTTAAAAGAAAAATGCACGGAATTGAATAATAACAAATAACATATATACTAACCAAACTTAAAATACATGAATACAGATATAGAAAATCTATTTAAAGACAAAGTAATTGGGCATCCAGCAGGATTGTTCGTATTATTTTTTACAGAAATGTGGGAACGATTTTCGTTCTACGGAATGCGTATACTATTAGTTTTATTTTTAACCGCTCCTTTTATTGGCGACAACCCAGGCTGGGAATGGCCAAGAGAACATGCTTTAGCATTAATAGGTACCTACGCATCTTTACTCTACCTAACCCCTATTGTTGGTGGCTGGATAGCAGATAAAATTACTGGTTATAAATGGGCTGTTGTAATTGGCTGTTTTATCATGATGTTAGGGCACGCCTCTATGGTGTTTGAAACACAATTTACTTTATATCTAGGTTTAGCGTTATTAGTTATTGGAACTGGTTTTTTTAAGCCTAATGTAACTTCTATGATTTCTGAAATGTATAAAGGCAAAGAGTCTAAAAAAGAT
>JBMZDY010000182.1:0-4645 GCA_049614585.1 Oceanihabitans sp. | reverse complement strand
TTTCTTGGAGCCCCATTATTAATGAGGCTAAATATGCAAACAATTACGACTACAACAAAGCAGTTTATTTAATGAGCGAATTTGATATGTTAGAAAATGGCTTTTTAATGATTAAAGAAGATGCTGGGTTTGCCTCTCCTATTGCAACCGTATTTTATGAATATTACCAATCTGAAACCGGATTAAAAAAATACTTAGATGCTAATTCTCAAAACATACAATGTATCGTTGCTAATGGTTTTAACAAAAACGAAATTCCTTTTGGAAAAACACAACAACCCAATCTATGGGATTATGCAGACCAAGTAGACACCATCGCGTTTTTGTTAAAAATTTAGTTGATAAAATAATAATTTATTAACAAATTTCCTTTTAAAAATAACCACCTTTGCAAGTAACAAACAATTAAAAAACTTTCCAGTATACTGGAAAATAACAATAATCTATTCATGAAAAAACATAATTTTAGTGCCGGCCCTTGTATTCTTCCTCAAGAAGTATTATTAAAAGCATCAGAAGCTGTAATGGACTTTAATAACGATGGTTTATCCTTATTAGAAATATCGCATCGAAGTAAACCATTTGTAGATGTAATGGAAAAAGCAAGATCTTTAGCGCTAGAACTTTTAGGGCTAGAAGGTAAAGGCTACAAAGCATTGTTTTTACAAGGTGGAGCAAGTACTCAGTTTTTAATGGTAGCTTTAAATTTACTAGAAAAAAGAGCTGGTTATTTAAATACAGGAACCTGGAGTGATAAGGCGATTAAAGAAGCAAAAATTTACGACGATATTTACGAAGTAGCTTCCTCTAAAGACGCAGGATTTAACTACATTCCTAAAGGATATGATATTCCTTCTAACTACGACTATTTTCATTGCACATCAAACAATACCATTTATGGTACACAAATGAAAGCATTTCCTACTTGCGATATCCCAATGGTTTGCGATATGAGTAGCGATATATTTTCTAGAACACTAGATTTTACAAAATTCGATTTAATATATGCTGGTGCACAAAAAAACATGGGCCCAGCAGGAACTACACTTGTAGTAATTAGAGAAGACATACTAGGAAAAGTATCTCGTAAAATACCTTCGATGATGGATTACAAAATTCACATTAGCAAAAGCAGTATGTTTAATACACCTCCTGTTTTTCCTGTTTATGTATCTATGTTAAACTTAGAATGGCTAAAAAACTTAGGTGGAATTAAAGCCATTGAAGAAGTAAACGAAATGAAGGCCAGAGTTATGTATTCTGAAATAGATTTAAACCCATTATTTAAAGGTTATGCAAATAAAGAAGATCGCTCTAATATGAATGCAACATTTACATTAGTTAACGAAGATTTAAAAGAAACCTTCGAAACCATGTTAAAAGAAGCCGGAATTAATGGCTTAAACGGACACCGAAGTGTAGGAGGATATAGAGCATCTATGTATAATGCACTTCCTTTAGACAGTGTAAAAGCATTAGTAGAAGTAATGAGTGAATTAGAAACAAAAGCCTAACAACACAATATATTTATTATAATAAATTCGCGCTTGCGGAAATAAATAAAACAATTTAAATGAAAGTATTAGCAAATGATGGAATTTCGCAAAGCGGAATTGAAGCATTACAAGAAGCAGGTTTCGAAGTTTTAACAACAACCGTAGCTCAAGAACAACTTATAAATTACATAAACACCAATAACATAAGAACCTTATTAGTACGTAGCGCAACAACTGTACGTCAAGAATTAATAGATGCTTGCCCTGGACTAAAAGTAATAGGTCGTGGTGGTGTTGGTATGGATAATATAGATGTAGAATATGCTCGTAGCAAAGGCATACATGTAATAAACACACCAGCAGCTTCCTCGCAATCGGTAGCAGAGTTAGTATTTGCACATTTATTTGGAGGCGTACGTTTTTTACACGACTCGAATAGAAACATGCCATTAGATGGAGATACCAAGTTTAAAGCACTTAAAAAAAATTACGCTAAAGGCATGGAACTTCGAGGTAAAACTCTTGGCATAATTGGTTTTGGTAGAATTGGTCGTGAAGTAGCTAAAATTGCACTTGGTGTAGGTATGAAAGTTATTGCTAGCGACAAATTTGTTGGTAAAGCAGAAATTAAAGTAGAATTCTATAATGGGCAATTTATAAATGTGGAAATTGAAACAGAACCAATGAAAGACATTTTAAAACATTCCGATTTTATTTCTCTTCATGTTCCAGCACAAAAAGACTATATCATAGGTAAAAAGCAATTCGATTTAATGAAAAACGGCGTTGGTATTGTAAATGCAGCTCGTGGTGGAGTTATAGACGAGGTTGCATTAATAGAAGCCCTAGAAACCGGAAAAGTAGCATTTGCTGGTTTAGATACTTTCGAAAACGAACCTACTCCTGCTATTCCTGTGTTAATGAATGGTAGAGTATCCCTTACACCTCATATTGGTGCTGCTACAAACGAAGCACAAGATAGAATTGGAACCGAGCTAGCTTCGCAAATAAAAAGCTTGTTACTTACCGAAAAAAAATAAATAGAATTGGTTTAATTCATAATTCTAACCAATAACTCTTTTAATAAATCTCCTTGGGGCACAGCATGTGCCCCAACTCCTTTACTCTTAACATCAAACTCTCGTAAATTTGCAATAACTGCACTAACTTTTCGCATTGGGTAGTTTCTAGCAGCTGTTATATATTCGTTTACAAAATATGGGTTTACCTTTAAAGCTGTTGCAACATTTCTTGGGTTTCTATCTTGTAAACCATGCAAGGTTAACAATTGCGAAAAGAAATTAAACAACAAAGAAACCGTTACAACCATTGGATTGTCCTTTGGGTTGTCTGCAAAATATTGCGCTATTTTATGTGCTTTTAAAATGTTTCCTTCTCCAACAGCCTTACGCAACTCAAAGTTGTTATAATCTTTACTAATACCAATATTCTCTTCAATATGCTCTGGAGTTATTTGTGTTCCTTTTGGAAGAACTATTTTTAGTTTTTCTAGTTCGTTACTTATTTTACTTAAATCGGTACCTAAAAACTCTACTAACATTTGTGCTGCTTTAGGCGAAATTGTATAGTTTTTTCCTTGTAACACTCTTCGTATCCAATTAGCAACTTGATTTTCGTATAATTTTTTACATTCTAAAACAACTCCAACTTTTTTAATTGCTTTATAAAGCGCTTTGCGTTTATCTATTTTTTTGTATTTGTAATTAATAACCAACACTGTAGTAGGCTGTACGTTCTGTACATAATTAACTAAGTTCTCAATTGTTCTAGATAAGTCCTGCGCTTCCTTTACAATTATAACTTGGCGTTCTGCCATCATTGGGTACCTTTTAGCATTACTAACAATATCGTCTATGGTAACATCTCTACCGTAAAGTAACATCTGGTTAAACCCTTTTTCTGTTTCTTCTAAAACATTAGATTCAATATAGTCTGAAATCTTATCTATATAATACGACTCCTCGCCCATTAAAAAATAAATAGGTTTTATATTTCCGTTTTTAATGTCGGTTACAATTTTCTTTGCTTCTTCCAAGGTTTTATTAATTCCAATTAATATTAAAAAACGAATTACAACGCAAGTTATTTGGTATTTAATTGCTGAAGTTTAACTTTGAGGAAACTATAAATTGCATTCATGCAAAACCTACATTTTCCAAAGTTTTCGTTTCGTTTCAAAAATAGCGAAAATAAAACGCTTATTTACGATGAAATTCGCAAAAAATTTGTGGTATTACAACCCGAAGAATGGGTAAGGCAACATTGTGTGCAATTCTTAATACAAGTAAAAGGCTACCCAAAATCTTTAATTAATGTAGAAAAAGAATTGAAAGTAAATAATTTACGCAAACGCTACGATATTGTTATTTACAAACCTAACGGAAGCATCTATTTAATAGTAGAATGTAAATCGGCAAAAATTAAAATAGATCAAAGTACATTCGACCAAATAGCGCGATATAATTTAACCTTAAATGCAAAATATTTAATGGTAACTAACGGAATTAATCATTATTATTGCGAAATGGATTTTAATGCCGAATGCTATACCTTTTTAAAAGAGCTCCCTAACTATAAAAAAAGCGAATGCTTTTAAATTAATAAATTATAATTTCTAAAAAAAATAAAGTTTGAAAATAGCAGTTGTCATATTAAATTGGAATGGAAAAAAACTATTAGAACAGTTTTTACCAGCCGTTGTTACTTACTCTAAAAATGCAACCATATATGTAGCAGACAATGCCTCTACAGACAATTCTATACAATATATTAAAGCAAATTTCCCAACTGTAAAAATTATAAAAAACCAAACAAATGGAGGTTACGCCAAAGGCTACAACGATGCTTTAAAACAAGTAAACGAAGCAATTTATTGCTTACTAAATAGCGATGTAGAAGTAACCAAAAACTGGCTAGACCCAATTATAGAGACTTTTAAAAATAATGCCAAAGTTGCCATTGTACAGCCTAAAATATTAGACTACAAAAACAAAACAAAATTCGAATATGCTGGAGCAGCTGGTGGTTTTATAGACAAATATGCTTTTCCTTATTGTCGTGGCAGAATATTTAATACTATTGAAGAAGACAATGGCCAATACAACAAAACAAGTACTATTTTTTGGGCT
>JBMZDY010000181.1:0-4652 GCA_049614585.1 Oceanihabitans sp. | reverse complement strand
ATTAAAGTTTACCGTATCGCCAAACCTTGGTGTTGCTATGCTATCGGTGGTTTTGTTGTTGTAGTAATACCAAAAACCACTTTGCGAAGCAATATAATTATGCTCAGGTTTATTTTGCATAATAGTTTCAAATAATTTTTGCTCTTTTGCATAGCGTTCTTTATTGCGCTCTACAGATTCTTTAATAAACGATCCAGAAGTTTTAGAGATAGGTTTTCTAGCTTCTGGCGATTTACAAGAGGTTGTGGCAATTAAAAGGCAAACAATTATTAAAAACTTATTCATGCTGTAAAGCTTTTTTATAGTTTGGTAATATACTAATAAATTTTGCAACGGTTTCATTTAAATTTAAGTCGCTTTTGCCACCTGCAGCATTGGTATGCCCTCCGCCTTGAAAGTGGTTTCTAGAGAATTCGTTTACCGAAAAATCTCCTTTAGAGCGTAAAGATATTTTAATGATATCCTGTTGTTGGTCTTCAATAAATATTGCAGCAAAAATAATATTTTCTAAAGAAAGGGCATAATTTACAAAGCCCTCTGTGTCACCTTTTTTAAAATTAAATTTATTTAATTCTGCCTGCGATAAGGTTATATAGGCAGTGTTGTAAGTTGGTAATACTTTTAAATTACTTAATGCGCATCCTAAAAGTTGTAATCGGTTATGGCTGTTTGCATCGTAAATCGCATTGTGTATTTCTGCGTTTTCTGCGCCTTTGTCTATTAAATGGGCTATAACTTTATGCGTGCTGCTTGTGGTAGAGGGAAAACGAAAAGAGCCTGTGTCTGTCATAATTCCAGTGTACAAACAAGTAGCAATATCTTTATTAATTAAATCTAAATCACCTAACATACTAATAAAATTATAAACCATTTCGCAGGTAGAGCTCATGGTTACATCGCTATACATGTATTTTGCGTAGTTGTCTGGTTGTTGGTGATGGTCTATCATTATTTTTATTGCCGTACTTGTCTCTAAAACACTTTCCATGCCCCCAGTTCTATGCAGTGCATTAAAATCTAAAGTAAAAATAATTTCGGCATTATCTATAATTGTATCGCAGGCTTGACTTTGTAATTCGTGTTTTAAAATAGAAGATTCACTAGGCATCCATTTTAAAAAATTAGGATAATCATTTGGTGCAATAATAATTGCCTTATGGTTTTGTTGTATTAAATAATGATACAGTCCTAAAGTAGAACCTATTGCATCGCCGTCTGGGTTTTTGTGTGGTACAATTACAATTTTTTTAGGCGTGCTTAATAGTGATTTTATATCTAAAATTTCTTGTTTTTTCATAGCGTACGAATATACAATTTTTTAATAATGGTTTATATGGTAATTAAGAAGAAATATATTACTTTTGCACCAAATTTAAAAAAATAAAGATGGCAACAAATAGAACATTTACTATGCTTAAACCAGATTCTGTTGAAAAAGGGAATATTGGTGCAATATTAGAAAAAATTACAGCTTCAGGATTTAGAATTGTAGCAATGAAATTAACGCAAATGACAACTGCAGATGCGCAAGCATTTTATGCTGTACATAACGAACGTCCATTTTTTGGAGAGTTAGTAGAGTACATGACTCGTGGGCCAATTGTAGCTGCAATTTTAGAAAAAGATAATGCAGTTGAAGACTTTAGAACTTTAATTGGTGCAACTAATCCTGCAGAAGCAGCAGAAGGTACTATTCGTAAATTGTACGCAGCATCTATTGGTGAAAATGCAGTACATGGTAGTGATAGCGATGAAAACGCTGCTATTGAAGGTGCTTTCCATTTTTCTGGTAGAGAAATGTTTTAGTATATTAAGAACGATACAAAACTGTTAAAAGTCTATGTTTTTTTAAACATAGACTTTTTTTGTTTATAATAATTTGTATTTTCGTGCATCTTGAAAAAACACACTTTTATTTCAAGGTATTAAAACCCAAAATTTTATAGCATGAAAAAACTTACTCTTTCGATAGGATTATTATTCTTATCTGTAATTGTGTTTGCTCAAAATAGCAAAGAAGCAATTGCAAATTTCCAAAGAAATACAGCTGCAAAAGTAACTATAAACTTTAATACCAATGTTGCCGAGTTTGTGCATTTCCCAAAAGCACAACCTATGGACTTAACAGGAAGTAATGCAACAGAAAAGGCATATGCTTTTATAGATAATTATAAAGACATATTTGGACTGCAATCTAGTGAGCAGTTAACATTATTAGAATCTAAAACAGATGCTTATGGTTTTACACATATTACATTAATACAAAACCATTTTGGAGTTCCTGTTTACGATGGTAAATTACGTTTTCATTTTAATGCGGCAAATAAGCTAAGTGCAATAAACGGAAATGTTATACCTAATATTAAAATAGACTCGAATGCAAATATTAGTTCAGCTCAAGCTGCTGCTGTTGCGATGCAAGAAGTAGAAGCGCAAAATATTAATTATTCTAACACAGGATTAATTGTAAATAAAAATACATTATATATTTTTCAAAAAGGATTGGCGCAAGACAAACATACTTCACGTCATTTAGTTTACGAAGTAGAAGTACGCAATAATGTAGATGTAAGGGAATTTGTATTTGTAGATGCACATTCTGGAGAAATTGTTCAGCAATTTACAGGAATGGCACATGCTTTAAATAGAACAGTTTACGAAAACAACACAGGAAACCCAGTTTGGCAAGAAGGCGATAGTGAAAACTACCCAGGAAACGGATTGACGAGTTGGCAACAAAATGAAGTAAAAACTTCTGCACATACCTATTACTTTTTTGAAAATGCTTTTGGCTATACATCTTACGATAATGCCGATGCACATATGCGAACCGTTAACAACGATCCAGGAATCTCATGCCCTAATGCAAACTGGAATGGTTCTACAGCAAATTATTGTAATGGAACCGCATCTGATGATGTAATTGGTCATGAATGGGGACATGCGTATACCGAGTATACTAGCGGATTAATATATGCTTGGCAATCGGGAGCAATGAACGAATCGTATTCTGATATTTGGGGAGAAACTATAGATTTAATAAATGGTTACGAAGATGCAGGAGAAAATAATGGACCTCGAGTTATAGGTTGTGGTGGCGATAGATGGAAAATAGGAGAAGACGCTTCTTCTTTTGGAGGTGCTATTCGCGATATGTGGAATCCTCCTTGTAATGGAGACCCTGGAAAAGTAACCGATGGGCAATACCGTTGTTCTGATTCAGATTCTGGTGGTGTACATAGTAACTCTGGTATTCCAAATCATGCATATGCTTTATTAGTAGATGGTGGCACTTATAATGGCCAAACTATTGTTGGAATTGGTTTAACAAAAGCGGCTCACATATTTTGGGGAGCACAAAGTAACTATTTAACAGCTACTAGTAATTTTACAAACTTAGCAGATGCATTAGAAGCTTCTGGAAACGATTTATTAGGTGTTAATTTAGAAGGACTTTCTACTACAATTACACCAGCTGGAAGTTCTGGTGAAATAATTACAGCTTCCGATTTACAGCAGTTGGAAAAAGCAATACTAGCGGTAGAATTACGTATAAATCCAGATTTTTGTGGATTTACAACAGTTTTAGTAACCGATACCCCAGATTTATGTGATGCAGCTACTACAAACCCTATTTTTATGGAAGATTGGGAAGCTGGAATGGGAAGTTGGACTGTAGAACAATTACCAGAAAACCCTTCTACATGGGAAGCTAGAGATTGGGAAATTTCTAATGCTTTACCTGGAAGAGCTGGAAATGGAATTTTTGGTATCGACCCTGTAAATGGAAACTGTGCTTCCGATTTAGAAAATGGAATAATTCGTTTACAAAGTCCTATAGTTACAATTCCTACTTATCCTAGTTTAGATCCTAGTAGTACTTTCGATATGGCTTTTAACCACTATGTTTCTACAGAAACCAAATGGGATGGCGGTAATATTAAATACAGCCTAGATGGAGGTGCTTGGACTATTTTACCTGCTTCTGCTTTTATAGTAAACCCGTATAACGATGCTATTAATGGTGGTTCTAACGATAATCCAATGGGTGGCGAACCTGCATTTACAGGTTCAGATGGTGGCTCTAATTCTGGTAGTTGGGGACAAAGTGTAATTAACTTATCGAATTTAGGAGTTGTAGAAAATTCTACGATTCAGTTTCGATTTGAAATGGGAACAGATGGTTGTAACGGAAGAGAAGGCTGGTATATAGACGAGTTAGTTATTTATAACTGTACCGAAACACTTTCTGTTTCAGATTATAATTCTATAAAAAATAATGTTCGTGTGTATCCAAACCCTTCTAATGGTTTGTTTACTTTAGAAAAAACAAATGCTATAAATTTAAGTCAAGCACAAATACACGATATTAATGGTCGTTTTATAAAAACGATAGATTTAAGTACGATGCTTAATAAAAAGAATATAGATATTTCTAACCTAGCTTCTGGCATATACTTTATGTCGGTTTCTAGTGCAGATACTAAAACCGTAATTAAATTAATTAAAGAATAAAAGTTAATTAGTTTTCAATAAAAAAGCAAGCTTTCTAAATTTAGAAAGCTTGCTTTTTTTTTAATCATTAGTAAATATAATGGCAAAAAAAAACGCAACCCATTGGGTTGCGTTTTTAATTCTAAAAAGATAAGCGT
>JBMZDY010000180.1:0-4673 GCA_049614585.1 Oceanihabitans sp. | reverse complement strand
AAAAAGTAGAAATCGATTTTGTAGAATCACGAGTAAGTGACCATTCGGCTATTGAAGCAATTTTTAATATAGTTGAAAAATACGAAGCAGAAGGAAAGTCTATTAAATTAAAGCATTTAAGCGAAGACTGTAAAGTGTTGTTATATAAAGCTAATGCGAAGTTTAGAAGTGTTATTGTAGAAGCAGTAGACGACCCTAGATACCATTTGGCCGAAAACCCAGAGGCATTTACCAAACCACTTTCTGAATATAAATTGTAATATTATAATTACTTTTTTACACGAACACTTTTTGGTACCAACTTGGTGTAATCGCCATTGTTTCTAATAACGTCACGAACAATAGAAGATGCAATGTAGCTGGTTTTTGCAGCGGTTAATAAAAAGACGGTTTCTATAGGAGCAAGGTCTCTATTGGTATGTGCAATAGCTTTTTCAAATTCAAAATCTGCTGGGTTTCGTAAGCCACGTAATATAAATTCTACTTCGTGTTTTTTACAAAAATCTACAGTTAAACCTTTGTATGTAACTACGGTTACTTTGGGTTCGTCTTTAAAGGTGTCTTCAATAAATTTTTTGCGTTGCTCTAGAGTAAACATATATTTTTTATCGGCATTTACACCAATGGCAACAATAATTTCGTCAAACAAAGTTACACCGCGTTTAATTATATCGTAGTGGCCAAGGGTTATTGGGTCGAATGATCCTGGAAATATTGCTCTTTTCATTAAAAAATTTATTTTTCATTTCCACGAAAGTGAAAATCTTTAGTATCAAATATAATCAATTATTTTCTGTAGTCTGTGCCCTATTTTAAAGCTTCTACTATTGCATTGTCAAATAGTTCTGGTAACGAAATTCCAGCTTTAGCAGCTTGTTGTGGTAATATACTTTCTTTGGTTAATCCTGGAACAGTATTTACTTCTAATAGGTGAGGTTCGCCGTCTTTAAATATAAATTCAGATCGACTAAAGCCTTTCATTTTTAAAATTTCGTAAACTTTTTTTGCAATTGTATTTACTTTTTCTTCTTGAATTTTGGTAATACGTGCAGGCGTAATTTCTTGCGATTCCCCTAAATATTTTGCTTTATAATCAAAGAAATCGTTATTGGGTACAATTTCGGTAATTGGGAGTACTTTGGTTTTTCCTTTGTAGGTAATAACACCTACAGAAACTTCGGTGCCATCTAAAAAAGATTCAATTATTATTTCGTCGTCTTCTTTAAAAGCGACATCTATTGCATTTTGTAAATCTTCCTTTTTATATACTTTGGTAATCCCAAAACTGCTTCCGGCTTTATTGGCTTTTACAAAACATGGCAGGCCTACTTTTTGTACTATAGCATCTTCATTAATGGTTTCGCCAAGATTTATATAAAAGCTTTCTGCTGTTTTAATTCCGTAAGGTTTTAATACGCTTAAGCAATCGCGTTTGTTAAAAGTGATACTTGCTTGGTACATGCCACAACTAGTTTGTGGAATATTGAGTAGTTTAAAATAAGCTTGCATAAAGCCGTCTTCTCCTGGCGAACCATGAATGGCGTTAAATACACAATCGAATGTTATTTTTGTAGAAGAAACAGATACCGAAAAATCGTTTTTATCAATTGGAAATTCTTTGTTGTTTGCATCTACATAAACCCATTTGTTTTTAAAAATGTGAATTCTATATGCATTATATTTATTAGCGTCTAGCATTTTAAATACTACATTTCCACTTTTTAAAGAGATTTCATATTCGCTAGAATAACCTCCCATAATAATGGCAATATTTTTCTTTTTAACCATACTTAATTAATAACTGAGAAAACAAAAACTTAATTTAATTTATACTAAAACGGTATTAAAATTAGTTAAGCTAAAATATCATTAATTAATCGAAACTAAAAACACTTTGGTTTTTATATATTTGCCTAACAAATAATTTAAAATGAGCATTGTAAAATTTCTTACTAGTAAAACTTTTTTTAAACAACTAGGCTTAGCAGTTTTAGCTATAGTAGTATTGTCTTTTTTAATGCTTCGCTGGTTAAGTTATACCACAAATCACGGCGATTTTGAAACAGTTCCAGATTTAAAAGGAAAGTCTATAGATGTAGCAAAAATAGATTTAGAAGAGAATAATCTAGTAATGCAAATTCAAGATTCGGCAAATTTTAATCCTAAGTATCCAAAATTTTCGGTGATCGATCAAGACCCACCTTCTGGCGAAAAAGTAAAAGAAAATCGTAAAATTTATTTAACCTTAAACCCTTCTGGATACCGAAAAATAAAAGTTCCAGATTTAAGAGAGCGTACTTATAGGCAAGCAAAACCAATGCTAGAAGCGCTTGGCTTTACAATAGGAAAAATTACCAGAGTAGACTACCTAGGAGAAGACGAAGTAGTTAAGCTACGTTTTAAAGGAAAAGATTTAAAAGCTGGCGACTTACTAGCTAAAACATCTAAGATAGATTTAGTATTAGGAAACGGAAAGAGACCTTCGTCTAATTAATTATGCAAGAAGATTACACGCCAAATAACGAAAACAAATCAGATGATTTGTACGAACATCATGCCATTACAGTAGACAAAGGGCAGGCTCCTTTACGTATTGATAAATATTTAATGAACCGTATTGAAAATGCAATTCGTAATAAAATACAAACTGCTGCCAAAAACGGAAATATATTTGTAAACGACCAAGTTGTAAAGTCTAGTTATAAAGTAAAACCATTCGATAAAATACGTGTGCTTTTCGAGCATCCACCATTCGAGAATTTATTGGTTGGAGAAGATATTCCCTTAGATGTGGTTTACGAAGATGAAGAACTTCTGGTAGTTAATAAACCAGCAGGAATGGTGGTGCATCCAGGACATGGTAATTATTCGGGAACACTTATAAATGCTTTAATATATCGCTTCGATAATTTGCCAAATAATTCTAGCGAACGCCCAGGATTAGTACATAGAATAGATAAAGATACTAGCGGACTTCTAGTGGTTGCAAAAACCGAAGAAGCCATGGCGCACCTGTCTAACCAATTTGCCCAAAAAACTAGTGAGCGCGAATATGTAGCTCTTGTTTGGGGTAATATGGAAGAAGACCAAGGTACTATAGAAGGGAATATTGGAAGGCACCCAAAAAACAGATTGCAAAATACGGTATATCTAGACGACGAAGCAGATAAAGGAAAACCTGCCGTTACACACTATAAAGTTATAGAACGCTTAGGCTATATAACCATGGTTTCTTGTAAACTAGAAACAGGGCGTACGCACCAAATTCGTGTGCACATGAAACATATTGGGCACACATTATTTAACGACGAACGTTATGGAGGCGAACGTATACTAAAAGGAACCACTTTTAGCAAATACAAGCAATTTGTAGAAAACTGTTTTAAAATACTACCAAGACAAGCGCTACACGCAAAAACTTTAGGATTTGTGCATCCAAAAACAGAAGAATTTATGCGTTTCGAATCTAAAATACCAGAAGATATACAACAATGTATCGATAAATGGAGGCACTATGCAAAGCATGTAGATAGCTAGTGTTTTAATAATTCTTTTAGGGCGTTCCATTTTTTTTAAGCCTACTAGGTTTTAAACCAGAAGTCCTGTAGCAAGAAAAAAAAGGCAGGCTCTCGCAAGTCGCTTTTTGCAAAGAGCTCCAACAATTGCTCCATCCTTAACGCAAATCTGTTTTCATAATAAACCTCTATATAAGCATAGAATATTTCGTTTTGCAATATTGAAAAATATCAATTAGTAAATTGTAAATTCGTAATTAAGTTATTAGGTAATAGATTATATTATTATCGTACTTGAAATTCCGACAAAGTCAGAGAACATCAAAATTCAGAAATAATGAACGAAGAGATGTAGATGCGTAGCGAAGCTTCAAGCACAGGGCAAAACGTTAAGAAAATGTATTGAATACATTTTTTAGTGAATGGGCCAGCTTGCGCAAAGGAGGAAAGAGAATGATGCTTTAGCAATTTCCTAATTTTAATTGTGATCTTTTGGTTCGTTTTGCATCAAAGCAAAATGAACATAAATAAAATATTAACTAAATAGATGAGATTTCCGTTTTCATGGAAATGAAAAAATATTTTTAAATGAAACTAGTATTATCACCAGCAAAGTCATTAGATTTTGAAACCCAATTGCCAACAGCAAAAAATACCGAAGCTTGCTTTTTAAAAGAAGCCGAACGCTTAAATAAATTGCTAAAAAAGAAATCGGCAAGAAGCCTATCGAAGCTTATGCATATCTCAGATAATTTAGGGCAGTTAAATTACCAGCGCAATCAAGAATGGCACTTGCCATTTACAAAAGAAAACGCAAGACCAGCAGTATATACTTTTGATGGCGATGTGTATAAAGGTTTAGACGCAAATACAATACCAACAGAAAAAATAGACAGATTGCAAAATACGGTTCGTATCCTTTCCGGTATGTATGGTGTATTAAAACCACTAGATTTAATGCAAGCCTACCGTTTAGAAATGGGAACCAAAATGGCTATTGGTAAAAATAAAAACTTGTATGCCTTTTGGAAAAAGAAAGTAACCCAATCTTTAAATGCAGAACTAGAAGAAAATGAGTTATTCTTAAATCTTGCAAGTAACGAGTATTTTAAAGCTGTAGATGTAAAAGCATTAAAAGTACCTGTAATTACAGCTAAT
>JBMZDY010000179.1:0-4684 GCA_049614585.1 Oceanihabitans sp. | reverse complement strand
AAGCCCTTAATTTACTAGTAAATTAAGGGCTTCCTTTTTTTGTGATTTATATTCTTTTCGCTAATTATTCATTAAGTTTCAATAAAGCATCTAAATAGTCTCTTGTATTAGAAAGCCTTGGTACTTTATGCTGGCCACCAAGTTTGTCTTGTTGTTTTAGCCAATCGTAAAACAACTTTTCTCTTGCTATATGTACCTTTGGTTTGTTAAGTGTAATATTATTAAAGCGTTTAGCTTCATAATCAGAGTTTAATGATTTTAATGCATTATCAAATAATTCATTAAATAAAACAATGTCTTGCGGTTCTTTTTTAAACTCTATAACCCACTCGTGAGCACCTTTTTCTTTGCCTTGCATAAAAACGGGAGCTGCAGTAAAATCTACAATTTCTGCTTTGGTTTTATTGCAAGCTGTTTTTAATGCATCTTCGGCATTTTCTATAATTAGTTCTTCTCCAAAAACATTTATATGGTGTTTGGTTCTACCAGATACTTTTATACGGTAAGGTTTTGTAGAAGTAAACCGAACCGTATCGCCAATTTTATAACGCCATAAACCAGCATTTGTAGTAATTAGAACTGCATAGTTTTTACCAACTTCTACTTCACTTAATGGAATTATTTTTTGATTTATATTTCCATATGTATCCATTGGAATAAATTCATAAAAAATTCCGTAATCTAACATTAACAATAACTCGCTAGAATTGTTTTTATCTTGAATAGCAAAAAAACCTTCTGATGCATTATAGATTTCATAATACCTAAAATTGTTTTTAGTAAGTATCGCTTTGTATTGCTCTTGGTAAGGTGTAAAACTTACGCCACCATGAAAATATACTTCTAAATTTGGCCATACTTCATGCAGACTTTTTTTTCCAGTTGTTTCTAATACGTTGTTAAGTAGTACTAGCATCCAGGAAGGAACACCTGCTAGGCTTGTTACATTTTCTTGTATGGTTTCGTCTACAATGGCTTGCATTTTATGCTCCCAATCACTCATTAACGATACCTTATTGCTAGGCGTGCTACTATATTCTGCCCAGAAAGGCATGTTGTCTATTAATATAGCGCTTAAATCGCCAAAAGCAGTGCCGTTTTCTTTATACAATTCTTTGCTTCCGCCAAGGCGTAGGCCTTTACCAGTAAAGAGTTGTGATTCTTCATTGTTGTTTAAATACATGCATAGCAAATCTTTACTTGCTGCATAATGGCAATCTTCTAGAGATTCTGTACTAACTGGTATAAACTTGCTTTTTGCATTTGTTGTCCCGCTAGATTTTGCAAACCATTTTATTGGTGTAGGCCAAAAAATATTATGTTCTCCTTTTCTAGAGCGTTCTATACTATTTTGTAAATCTTCGTAAGCAGAAACTGGTACACGTTCGGCAAATTGGCTGTAGGTTTTTATAGAAGCAAAATCGTATTGTTTGCCTATTTCAGTATCTTTTGCAGTTTCTATAAGGTTTAATAGTAATTCGTTTTGCACTTCATTTGGGTATTTTAAAAACAATTCAATTTGGTGAAAACGTTTCTTTAAAAACCAGGAAGCAATAGAATTGACTATAGGAATTGGCATATTTATACTATCTTTAAAAGCTTAAAAATAAGACTTTTTTTTATGTTCTACCAAGGTGTTTTAACAAAAATGGAAACAGAATTATCGCAACCTATTCAATATTATTTGGTGTTTGAAAATGATTTCCTGAATATGAACCAGTTATTGGGTAAAACCCTCGATATAAAATTTGTGAAACACCAATGTTTAAATTGTAGTTTAAACAAAGAAATTTACAGGCAAGGATTTTGTAGAACTTGTTTTTTCGATATACCACAAGCAGCAGATTGGATTATTCGCCCAGAACTTAGTACAGCACATTTAGATAAAGAAGATCGAGATTTAGCATACGAAAAAAAAGTACAACTGCAACCTCATATAGTGTATCTTGCTAACTCTAGTAATGTAAAAGTTGGGGTTACTAGAAAAACACAAGTGCCTACACGATGGATAGATCAAGGAGCGCATGAAGCTATAGAAATTGTTGAGGTTCCTAATAGGTATTTGGCTGGAATTACAGAGGTAGCATTAAAAGATTATGTGGCAGATAAAACCAATTGGCGAACCATGCTAAAAAATGAAATTGCAGATGAAAATCTTGTCGCGTGGCGCGACCGTTTAAAGCAATATATTCCTGACGAAGCAAAAGATTATTTTATAGAAACGAATACCGAAACTAATATAGAATTTCCGGTGTTGCAGTATCCTGTAAAACCTAAAAGCTTAAACTTAAAAAAGGAAAAAAATTACTCCGGGAAATTAGTTGGTATAAAAGGCCAGTATTTAATTTTTGAAGACCAAACCGTTTTTAATATTAGATCTAACGAAGGTTTAGTGGTTTCGTTAACCGTTAATTAACTTTAGCTATAATTTGGTTGAATAGTATAATGGCTAATTCGCTTATTTTAAGTGATTTTTACGCTTGTAGAAATGGAAGTATTATTTCGTAAAAATCAATAAAAAAACTAGGTTAAAAAAATTAAAAGTTTGTATCTTTGCACTCGGCAAGTCCTACACAACCAGCTCCTGTTGAATCCTCCAGGTCGGGAACGAAGCAAAGGTAAATGGTCGTAGCGGTGTGATGTAGGTAGCTTGCCTTTTTTTAGATACAAACAGTGCTTGTAAAAAAGGACTTTAAAATATAAAAGATTTGCTAGAAACTCTAGCAAATCTTTTTTTTGTTATATAAAGTAAAATTATAAGAATTAGCTTACTGCTTCTTTTATTCTTTTTATAGCTTCTTTTATTTGATTTTGGGAAGCTGCATAACTAATTCGAATACATTTTGGATTACCAAAAGCATCGCCAGTTACTGTTGCTACTAGTGCTTCTTCTAAAAGAAATAAAGAAAAATCGGTTGCGTTTTTTATGGTTTTTCCTTTTAAGGTTTTTCCAAAGTAATACGATATATCTGGAAAAACATAAAAAGCACCTTCAGGAGTATTGTTTTTAAAACCGGTTACTTGGTTTAATAAATTTAAAACCAAATCTCTTCTTATTTTAAATTCATCAATCATAAATTGCACACGAGAAGGAGGTTCGTTTAACGCAGTAATAACAGCTTGTTGTGCAATACAATTTGCACCACTAGTTACTTGTCCTTGCATTTTAGTGCATGCTCTTGCAATCCAATCGGGAGCGCCAATATAACCTATACGCCAACCAGTCATAGCAAATGCTTTAGAAACCCCATTTACAGTAATGGTTTTTTCAAACATGCCCTCTATTTGTGCCATGCTTACATGTTTGCCAACAAAGTTTATGTGTTCGTAAATTTCATCGGAAACCACATAAATATTTGGATGTTTTTTTAATACTTGAGCAAGTGCTTCTAGCTCTTCTTTGCTGTAAACAGATCCACTTGGGTTGCAAGGAGAAGAGAACCAAAGCATTTTAGTTTTTGGTGTAATGGCAGCTTCTAGTTGTGCAGCTGTCATTTTAAAATCGGTTTCAATTGAGGTTTTTACTTCAACTGGTGTTCCTTCTGCTAGCTTAACAATATCACTATAACTTACCCAATAAGGGCAAGGAAGTATTACCTCGTCACCTTTGTTTATCATTACCATTGCTAGGTTAGATAAGCATTGTTTTGCTCCTGTAGAAACAACAATTTGCGATAAGTTGTAATTTAAATTATTGTCGCGTTTAAATTTAGTAATTATTGCTTCTTTTAATTCTGCATAACCATCTACCGGTGTATACGAATTGTAGTTGTCTTGAATTGCTTGTATAGCAGCGTCTTTAATATATTCGGGAGTATTAAAATCTGGTTCCCCTAGACTTAAGCCTATAATGTCTTTTCCTTGGGCTTTTAATTCTCTTGTTTTTGCTGCCATCGCAAGCGTGGCAGAAGTAGACATGTTTAAGACTCTTTCTGAAAGTAGGCTCATTTAGATGCTTATTTTTTTATAGTATTAAGCCATACTTGGCTTCTTTCCTAACATTTTTAATTGTTGGTAATGTTCAGAAATTGCTTTCCAAATGGTCTTGTATTCGTTATAAGGAAGGCTAAATTCGTGAGCAGTTTCTCTTACAATTTTTGCTATGTTTTTATAATGAACATGACTAATATTAGAAAACAAATGATGCTCTACTTGCCTGTTTAAACCACCAGTATAAAATTCTACTATCCAACTTTTTGGAGAGAAATTAGAAGTTGTAAATAATTGGTGAATTGCCCATGTGTTTTTCATGTTTCCGTTTTCGTCTGGTAACGGCATTTCTGTATTAGGCATTACATGCGCTAATTGAAAAATAATACTTAAAATAATACCTGCTGTATAATGCATAATAAGGAACCCAATAAGTACTTGCCACCATGCATAGCCTAAGGCTAAAGGTAAAGCAACCCAAATAGAGTAATATAATATTTTACCTATTATTAATTTGGTCCATTGTGTAGCTGGATTAGGAAAATCTCCATACGATAATTTTCTTTTTAAGTACACGTAGGTTTGTTTAAAATCTGTAGTAATAGCCCAATTTACTGTTAGTAAACCATAAAGTAAAAAAGCGTAATATTTTTGGTATTGGTGTATTTTAAGCCATTTAGAATGTTTAGAAAAACGAATAATTCTTCCTGCATCAATATCTTCATCATGTCCTTGGATATTTGTGTAAGTATGA
>JBMZDY010000178.1:0-4715 GCA_049614585.1 Oceanihabitans sp. | reverse complement strand
TACGGAAAAAATATAGAAAAATTATCAATTTACTTTTCGCCAGCTACTTCAAAATCTACTTTTGTATTAGATCAAGAATTGGCAAATTCTGGTGCATTTGGTGTAGATCCTGCCGTTTTAGACGAAAATGGTGAAATTGTAAAAAAAGGAAGTAAAGTAAGAAATGAATTTTGGATTTTATTTACCAATGCCTACGAAACAGAAATACTTAAAAACATATATATGAAACATCTAGTTGGTTTCTATACAGATTATTTAAAAGACTTTGGAAACATAGATGTAGATTGGCAAGTAAATTTAGATTTTAAGGTAAACAGTTACATAAGTGCTAATTTAGGATCGCATTTAAAGTTTGATAATGATGTTAAAAATCTAGTTGCAGTTAATAATGAAAATGAAGAAGAAGAATTTGTTGAAGAAGGAGCAAAAGTGCAATGGAAACAAATTCTTGGTATTGGTGTTATAGTAGATTTTTAATCCATACTACCAATGTTTAAGTAATTATAAAACTCTAAATCTTTTAAGTCGTTTATAAGTTTTGAGTGCCCATCTTTTAATAAATAAATAGAGTCTGCTAATTCTATTACGTGCTGGTACATGTGGTCTGTAATAATAATTACTTTTTGTTTTTTTACTTCGGTAATTAAAAGTTTTATTTTTTCAATATATAGCGGAGCAATATGCGAAAAAGGTTCGTCTAGCAACACGATGTTACTTTTTCCTTTTAAAATTAAATAGGTTTCTACAATACGTCTTTCGCCACCAGAGAGTAATTTAACTTTCTTGTTTTTATATGCTTCAAAGCTGTTAAAGGTAACTGCAAATTCGTTCCAACTTACTTTCAAAAATTTAAAAACAGTAATTAGTTTTAATCCTTTTGGTACAAAGCCATGTTGCGATAAAAAACTAACTTTTTTAGTAAGGTATAAGGGTTTCAATATTGGTTTTTTGTTTAGCCTTACTAATTTGTATTTTGGATTTAGCGATCCAAATATAACTTGTAACAAGCAACTTTTACCACAGCCATTGCTGCCAAGTATAGTGGTTACTTTTCCAGTTTCCCCTTTTAAATAAATACCAGATAAAATACGCTTAGTGCCAAAAGAGAGTTCTACATTATCTATTTCTAAAATCATAAAACTTTATCGATTATTAATAAGGTGAAAATAGTTATTAGGCAGTCTATAAAATAAATAGATGTGTATAATTTAAAATTAGAGATACCGGCATTTTTATAAAAAATTAGACTCTCTTTGGCTTTGGTTTCATTAATAAAATATCTTAAAAAAAGAATTAGAAAAAACTTTGTAATAATGGCTACAATTATATTGGTATGTAAGCTAGCAAGAATTACATTAATACAAAAAGACCATATAAATAAAGGTTTGTAAAAGAGAATTATAGCTTTAAGTTGCTGCATGAATATAAAAATAGAACAATTTTAAGAAGTAATTAAAGTTACGCAAAACCTTTTATTAAAAGTATAAAAAGAAAACTTACCAAGCAGTCTATAATAAAAAGGATGCTTAGTAATTTAAGGTTAGAAACACCAACCATTTTATAAAACCCAATTTTACGTCTAACGCTAAAATCGTTTAGCAATAAGCCAAACAAAAGGGTAATAAATAATTTTGTAACTACAGTAAGCAATATACTTTTGCTAATTAGAAGTACAATAAGATTTATGGTAAACGACCACCAAAATAAGGCTTTGTAGTAAATAAATATGTTTTTTATGCTTTTCATTATTAAAAAGTAAACGCGAAATATTAATAAATATTTTTAAATCCATTTTGCTTTAACACTCACTATTGAAAATCCATAAATTATCGTATTTTTGAAGCTCAATTTTACCAAGATACATGTTAGAGAAATTACAAATAGTGAAACAACGCTTCGATGAGGTTAGTGATTTAATAATCCAGCCAGATATTATTACCGATCAAAAGCGTTATGTTGCATTAAATAAAGAATATAAAGACTTACGTTTACTTATGGATAAGCGTGAGTTGTATTTAGAGTTTACCAATAACCTTACAGAAGCCGAGGAGATTATTGCCGATGGAAGCGATGCTGAAATGGTAGAAATGGCAAAAATGCAATACGACGAAGCTAAAGAAGGTATCCCTAAACTAGAAGACGAAATTCGCTTTTTGTTAATACCAAAAGATCCAGAAGATACTAAAAATGCTGTGGTAGAATTACGTGCAGGAACAGGTGGAGATGAAGCAAGTATATTTGCTGGCGATTTGTTTAGAATGTATACTAAATACTGTGAAGGTAGAGGTTGGAAAGTAGATGTAGTAGATTATAGCGAAGGAACAAACGGAGGTTTTAAAGAAATACAATTTGAAGTTTCTGGTGAAGATGTATATGGAACTTTAAAGTTTGAAGCTGGTGTACATCGTGTGCAACGTGTACCACAAACCGAAACACAAGGACGTGTACATACAAGTGCAGCAACTTGCATGGTATTTCCAGAAGCCGAAGAGTTCGATGTAGAAATAAACCCTAAAGATGTACGTATAGATTTCTTTTGTTCTTCTGGTCCAGGAGGTCAATCTGTAAATACAACGTATTCTGCAGTTCGTTTAACACACGAGCCAACAGGATTAGTAGCCCAATGTCAAGACCAAAAATCACAGCATAAAAATAAAGAGAAGGCCTTTAAAGTATTGCGTTCTAGGTTATACGATTTAGAACTTGCAAAAAAGCAAGAAGCCGATGCCGAAAAACGTGGTTCTATGGTCTCTTCTGGAGATAGAAGTGCAAAAATTAGAACGTATAATTATCCGCAAGGTCGTGTTACAGATCACAGAATTGGTTTAACATTATATGATTTAAGTAATATTGTTAATGGCGATATTCAAAAAATAATAGACGAATTGCAATTAGCAGAAAATACCGAAAAGTTAAAAGCTAGTGACGAGCATATTTAGGGTATAGATTTTAGGTATTTGGTTAAAGGTTTTTGTAAATAATACTTGTTAATGAGAAATTTTAGAGAATTAGATGTTTGGAAGGATACAATTGCTAATGTAAAAGAAGTTTATTCATTAATTAAAAAATTACCAGAATCAGAAAAAATTGGCCTAAAATCCCAAATAGGAAGATGCGCAGTTTCCATTCCAGCAAACATAGCTGAAGGATGTGCTAAAGATTCGCAAAAAGATTTTGTTAGATATTTAAAGATTAGTTTAGGTTCTGCTTTTGAATTAGAAACCCACTTAATTATTTGTAAGGAACTTACTTTTATAAATGAGAATGAAGAAAAAATTCTGAATGGAAAAATCAATATTCTTCAAAAACGAATCAATGCATTAATAAAATATTCTAAAAGTCAATACTAACACCAAAAACCCATGAACCAAGACCTGTTAGTAAATCAAATCCACAATAAAAAATCCTTTCTATGCATAGGATTAGATGTCGATTTAAATAAAATACCAGAACATCTTTTACAAGAAGAAGATCCTATTTTTGCATTTAACAAAGCAATTATAGATGCTACACATCACCTTTGTGTTGCCTATAAACCAAACACTGCTTTTTACGAAGCTTACGGATTAAAAGGCTGGAAATCTTTAGAAAAAACAATTAATTATCTAAACGCTAATCATCCAGAAATATTTACCATTGCTGATGCAAAACGTGGTGATATTGGCAATACAAGTACTATGTATGCCAAAGCTTTTTTTGAAGATTTAGCTTTCGATAGCGTAACGGTTGCGCCATATATGGGAAAAGATTCTATAGAACCTTTTTTAGCTTTTAAAGACAAGCACACCATAATGTTGGCTTTAACTTCTAATCAAGGAGCTTTCGATTTTCAAACCAAAGAAGTAGCAGGAAAAGAGTTGTATAAACAAGTGTTAGAGACTTCAAAATCTTGGAAAAATGCCAAAAACCTTATGTATGTTGTTGGTGCTACTAAAGCCGAATATTTTGCAGAAATAAGAAAAATTATTCCAGATAATTTTTTACTAGTTCCTGGCGTTGGTGCACAAGGCGGAAACTTACAAGATGTTTGTAAATACGGAATGAGTAAAAATGTAGGTTTGCTAATTAACTCTTCTAGAGGAATTATTTACGCTTCTAATCAAAAAGATTTTGCCGAAGCAGCAGCAAGCAAAGCGATAGAATTGCAAAAGCAAATGGAAACTATTTTAAACGAAAAATAAAATAGTTAATGTCATTCAGAGGATTCCGAATATATTCGGAGTCGAAGAATCTCTTAAATGAAAATAAAAGATCAACTAAACAGAACTATTCAACTTAAAGAAACTCCAAATCGAATTGTTACTCTTGTCCCTTCGCAAACCGAGTTGTTGTATGATTTAGGTCTTGAAACTTCTATAGTAGGAATCACAAAATTCTGTGTGCATCCAAAACATTTATTAAAAACGAAAGCAATAGTTGGCGGAACCAAGCAAATAAATCTAGAAAAAATTAAGGCCTTAAATCCCGATATTATTCTGTGTAATAAAGAGGAAAACACCAAAGAAATTGTAGAAGCTTGTAATGAAATTTGTGCTGTACATGTTTCTAATATCGAAACAATTTCAGATTGCCAAGAGATGATTCTGCAATATGGACAAATCTTTCAAAAGCAAGAAGAAGCAAAAAATATTTCTGAAGCAATTCAAAAAAATGTAAATGATTTTAAAGAATTCATAAAAAATAAACCAACATTAAAAGTTGCATATTTTATATGG
>JBMZDY010000177.1:0-4794 GCA_049614585.1 Oceanihabitans sp. | reverse complement strand
GATGTGAAGTTCGAAACATGATGACAAGAGATACTATAATTACTATAGAAAAAATTATTATGGTAAACCTAGATGCTGCTGGAAATGCTACGCCACATAACAAAACAGAAATAGAATATGTTGCAGATAGGCTAGAAGAAGACGAATAGTTTATTCGTTTAATAATGCCTTTATTTTATTTTCTAATTGGCTGCCAGAAATTTTTCCACTAGCAATATTTCCTTGTTTATCGATTAATAATTTATATGGAATAGATGCTACGCCATAACGAAAAGCCATCGATTTATTTTTATCTAAAATATGTGTATTCCACGATAAATTATCTGCTTGAATAGCGCTAATCCATTCTGGTTCTCCTTTGTCTTCACTTACACTTAAAATTACCAATCCTTTGTTTTTATATTGATTATATAAACGAACTAAGGTTGGGTTAGTTGCACGACAAGGAGCACACCAGCTTGCCCAAAAATCTACTAAAACAACTTTTCCTTTTAATGTGTTTAAATTTATATGCTCTCCATTTGGGTTTTTACCGTAAAGCGAATATGCCTTTGGTCTATATGCTCTTTTTTTAGGCTTTTTTGTTGCAGCAGTTTGTATGCTTTTTATTTTAGTTTCTTGCTGTTCTAAATTGTTTAAAACCGAATCGATTGTAATTGCTATTGGTAAATCTTTTACGTCTATCGATAAAGAATTGTAAAGCTTCCTATTGCTTGCGTTGTCATGGGTTTTTAATCTGTCTTGTAAAAGCATTGCTGCATAATACGAATCTGGATGTGTAGTAATAAAATGAAGAATATAATTGTTTTCGCTTGTAAATATTGCGGTTCTATCTTTTTGTAATTGTGCAATATTAGTTTCCGAAAAATCGCCTTGTAACCCATAATATAACTGAATACTTTCATCTCTAAAATCTTTCATTTTAGAATTAAAAGCTAAATATTCTTTTTGAATAATGGAACTAGAATACGTGGTAGATAAACTTGGTTTAGCATTTAAAAACAAATCAATTTTAGAATTGTCTACTAAAAAAGTAAAGCCAGCTTTCGCTTTGTTTTTAGACACGCTATAAATGCTTGGAGCAGTAACAAATCCGTTAAAATTAAAAGTATTGTTACTTACCGAAGAAGAGTCAATTAAAACAAATTTATCTTTTGTTTTTTGATGCAAATAGACTGTTTCGTTATCAATATTAAAAGCAACACCTGCAATAGCAAATCCATTAGTATTTGTATTTACTTCTTTAGTAGGTGCTACAATTGTTGTTATGGTTTTGTCTTTAGGAGTTGCGTCTGTTTTTTTACAAGAGACACCCAAAAAAATACTAATTGTAAATAGTATAAAAGTAGATTTTAGCTGCATAATTAGTAATTATTGATTAAACAATAATACTAAATATGTTTTAAATATTTTTTATCTACATAAAAAGTTCCGAATGGTAATATAGAAGCTAATAGTACTATTGCTTTGGTTTTGGTATTCCATTTTTGCTCGTTTCCTACAATAATGGCAATTACAATATAAGCTACAAATAGCAAGCCATGTGGCATACCTAATAGCTTAACATAAGTATCGTTACCTTCTGGCATACGTTTGTAAATAGCAGCAGCCATTAATAATAAGTAGGAAACACCTTCAAAAAAGGCAACCATTCTAAAAATATTTTTAAGCGTAAACATATATTTTATTTTAAGTCTGCAAAGATACACCATAATTAAAAATAGATATTGTTAAATACAGATTTTTATGTACTATATTTAATACTTTTGCAAAAAAATAATACATGTACTTTACTAGAACCTTTCCCGAAGTAAACCAAACCAAGCGTATAGCTGTAAAGCTTAATGCAAAAGGGGAGAAGCATGTTTTACAAAAGCATCCTTGGGTGTTTTCTAATAGTATTGTAAAAGAAAATAAAGAACCCGAAACTGGCGATTTAGCTATAGTTTACGGTAAAAATAAAAACAAAATTATAGGATTTGGTTTGTACGATTTGGCTTCACCAATACGTATAAAAATGCTACATCATGGAAGTGCAATTGCTATAGACGAATTGTTTTTTAAAGAAAAAATTGAAGAAGCCTTTAAAAAAAGAGCCAGTTTATTAGAGTCTAATACCAATAGCTACCGATTGCTTTTTGGCGAAAACGATGGCTTTCCAGGACTAATAGCAGATGTATATGCAAATGTTTTGGTAGTAAAAGTATATTCCGAAATTTGGTTAAATTTTATTCAATCGATTTTAGAATCTTTAATAAACACTAGTAATTGCGAAACGGTAGTTTTACGATTAAGTAGAAATGTACAGCAAAGTAAAGCAAACAATTTAAAAGATGGCGAAGTCGTTTATGGCTTTTTAGAAAAGGAAGTTGTAACCTTTGTAGAACATGGCGTAAATTTTTCGGCAAATGTAATTCATGGACATAAAACCGGTTATTTTTTAGACCATCGTTTAAACCGAAAACAAGTAGGAGCGTGGAGTGCGGGAAAAACAGTATTAGACGTTTTTAGTTATGCAGGCGGTTTTTCGGTACATGCATTAGCAAATGGAGCAAAAGAGGTTACCAGCTTAGATATTAGCAAACAAGCTTTAAATACTGCAATAGCAAACGGAAAAAGAAATGCGTATTCTGGAACGCATAAAACTATTGCTGGCGATGCGTTTAAAGAATTAAAACAGTTAATACGCAATAATGTTTTGTTTGATGTGGTTGTTATCGATCCACCAAGTTTTGCAAAACAGCAAAGTGAAATAGATCTGGCCAAAAAAAAATATGCACAGCTAGCCTATCTTGGTAAGCAGCTTACCGCAAAAAATGGTCTTTTAGTATTGGCATCTTGTAGCTCTAGAATTTTAGCGCAAACGTTTTTCGACATAAATGCACAAGTATTACGAGAATCAGATAGAGATTATAAGTGTATTTTAAAAACACAACACGATACAGATCACCCAATAGGATTTCCCGAAGGTGCATATTTAAAATGCGCTTATTATAAATTAGATTAATAGTATTGAAAATAGAAACAGATTATGGCATCATTTTTAGAATTAGGAATTCATAAAAACTATATTAAATCCTTAAAAGAAGTAGGTATAAAAACACCTACCGAAATACAGCAACAAGCAATTCCGTTATTGTTACAATCCAATACAGATTTTATTGGTTTAGCACAAACAGGAACTGGGAAAACTGCTGCTTATGGTTTACCAGTATTGCACAAAATAAACCCCAATAAATCTTCTATACAAGCTTTAATTTTATCGCCTACTCGCGAGTTGGTACAACAAATAAAAAAGCAGCTTTTTAAATTTACCAAATACAACGATGCTAAAATATTTTGCGAAGGTGTTTATGGAGGAGAGAAAATAGATATTCAAATAAAAAATTTAAGGCGCACAACACATGTTGTTGTAGCAACTCCTGGTAGGTTAGTAGATTTAATAAATAGAGACGTTATAAACCTAAAAGATGTAGAAACATTAATATTAGATGAAGCAGACGAAATGCTTAGTATGGGTTTTAAAAACGATTTAACTACCATATTAAAAACTACCAAAGGCTCTAAAAACACTTGGCTATTTTCGGCAACCATGCCAGACGATTTAAAAATGATTGTAAAACGATATATAAAAGCAGATGCGATACGATTAGAAATAGATCGAAACCATCTAGTAAACGCTAATATATCGCACTATTTTGTAGAAACTAGCTTGCCTAATAAACTCGATGCATTGGTTACCGTTTTAGAAGAACGCGAAAACGAACGTGGTATAATTTTTTGTAGAACCAAAGCAGGAACCCAAGCATTAACACACCAATTAAAACAAGAGGGTTTTGATGTTGCAGCACTAGAAGGCGATATGCAACAAAAAGAACGTGAAAAAGTAATGCGTGCTTTTAAAAATAGAAACTTACAAATATTAATATCTACAGATGTTTCTGCACGTGGTATAGATGTGCAAAACTTAGGATTTGTTATTCATCACCAATTACCAGAGCATTTAGAATACTATACGCACCGATCTGGAAGAACAGCAAGGGCAGGAAAAACAGGCGAATCTATAGCATTCGTATTGCCAAACGAAACAGTAAAAGTTCAAGAAATTGAGAAAAGTTTAGGTATTAAAATAAAGCAAAAGACTCTTTAGCAAGGTGTTATAAGCAAATAGCTCGCATATATTTTGTACTTTTAAGAAAGTAACCACTACTATATGCTGCGTTTAATAATTATATTCATTTGTTTATTAATTAGTTTTTGTAGTTTCTCGCAAAAAGAAACTGCTAAAGATATACGTTTAGGTGTTGGTTTTAAATTAACCGCAGAGTACCAAAATAATCATGGGCTTAAATTTAGAATGAGCGCTGCTGCAGGAGTTGGTAATTATGTTGCAATAGCAAAAAACGATTTTGGCTTACTACCTACGGTTCATTTGGGTGTATTGTTTTATAATAAAGGGATATTAGGTAGTAATTTAAATCCAGATTATAACCGATCGGTGTTTTTCGATTTTTTTGCAGATGCAACGGTTAATGCAGGGTTTAATAATCAAAAAAGAAAGCGTTTAAACAATAAGTTTGTACCATTATATCATTTTTCCGATTTTACTGTAAACCCACTTCAAAATACATTACAGTTTTCTTTAGCTTTTGGTTCCAATTGGATTATGAATGCAGATGCTAAACGGAATTCACAAACCGTAGGTTTTTTCAATTTAAATATTGCCCGAACGGTTCAAGTTTCGTATTATAACGATGGCGGTCCAATATTAAATTATTTAGGCGATAAAGAAGA
>JBMZDY010000176.1:0-4806 GCA_049614585.1 Oceanihabitans sp. | reverse complement strand
GTGGAGAAAATATTATTGGTATGTTAAGTTATACCGATTTATTAAGAATAAGTTTTGCAGATGCAATAGATGAAGACGAAAAAGATGTAGATACAGTAGTATATAATATGTTTACTATTGAGCAAGTAATGGCAAAAAATTTAATAAGTGTAAACTCTACAACAACCATTAAAGAAGTTGCAGAAATACTTGCAAAAAAAGAGTTTCATGCATTACCTGTTTTAGACAATAACAAACTAGTAGGAATTGTTACTACCACAGATTTAATAAACTACTTAATAGAACAATTTTAACACTTAAATACTTTTAAAGATCGCTAGAATACTATCTTTCTAGCGATTTTTATTTTTCATCTTTTTAATTAAGATAAATTTGTCTTATTTAAAAATAAACGATACCTTTGTAGTATCAAAATAACAATATGTTTTCTAAAGCTTGTGAATATGGAATAAGAGCATCTATTTTTATAGCAAAAAATTCCTATGAAAGTAGACGTGTAAGTCCTAAAGAAATTTCGAAAGAAATAAATTCTCCTCAAGCATTTACAGCAAAAATATTGCAAGCATTAGTAAAGAGCAATATTATAAACTCTGTACAAGGTGCTTATGGTGGTTTTGAAATACACAAAGAAGATATTGCAACTATAAAATTAAGTCATATAGTAGAAGCAATAGATGGCGATTCTGTATATAGTTGTTGTGGTTTAGGTTTAGAAACCTGCGACGAAAACCATCCTTGTCCTGTACACGATAAATTTAAAGATATTCGAGAAGGCTTAAAAAATATGCTAGAAAACACCAATTTAGAAGAACTTGCATTAAATATTAAAAGCGGACTTGCATTTTTAAGGACTTAAAAAAATTTACAATTAATTAAGACAAATTAGTCTTATTAAAAACATTAAAATAAAAATAATTATGAATACTTTACAAGAAGAAACACAAAAACAAATTGGGCAATACGTTGCAGAAGATTATAGAACTGCTGCTATTTTTTCTAAATATAAAATAGATTTTTGCTGCAATGGCAATCGAACTATAGAGGAAGCATGTACAAAAAAAGGCATTGATAGTAATATGCTTGTAGACGAACTAGAAAAAGTAATAAACACCAATACTGGCCAATCTATAGATTATAAATCATGGCCTTTAGATTTATTAGCAGAGTATATTGAGAAAAAACACCACAGATACGTAGCAGAAAAAATACCAGTATTACGTCAGTTTTTAGATAAACTTTGTCGTGTACATGGCGAGCGCCATCCAGAATTATTTAAAATTAATGAGTTGTTTACGGCTTCTGCGGGAGAGTTAGCAGCACACATGAAAAAAGAAGAGTTAATACTTTTTCCTTTCATTAAAAAAATGGTAAACGCAAAATTAGTACAAGGCGCAATACAAGCACCACAATTTGGTACTGTAGAAAACCCTATTGAAATGATGATGCAAGAACACGATAACGAAGGAGAGCGTTTTAGAGAGATTGCTGCACTTACAAACAATTACAATCCTCCAGCAGATGCATGCAACACCTACAAAGTAACTTTTGCAATGCTAGATGAGTTTGAAAAAGATTTACACCTACACATACACTTAGAAAATAATATTCTGTTTCCAGAAGCAATAAAACTAGAGCAAGAATTTGATTAATAGCTTTTCTTTACTTGTACTTTAGTTAAGTAGAAAATCCTGGAACATCCCTTTAAATGTTCTGGGATTTTTAATATATTTTGCAACCATATTAAAAATTTAAAAATGCCTAAAAAGCTTGTTGTTGTATGCTTGCTTAATTTTTTAATCGCAGCATTAATGGGATTAGCACTTCGCTATTCGTTTATAGATTCTATTGGTATTAATTATCGGTTTTTAACACATGCACATTCGCATATAGCAATGTTAGGATGGGTTTATTTAATGCTTTACACATTAATAGTAAACTATTTTGTTAAAAATAAAAAACCCGTTTATAATCGCTTATTCTGGCTTACCGAATTTGCAGTAATTGGTATGATGTTAAGTTTTCCAGTGCAAGGCTATGCCGCAGTATCAATCGCATTTTCTACTTTACACATATTTTGTAGTTATTACTTTGTGTATTTGGTGTGGAATAATATTAAAAATAAATATTCTGTTAGTAGTAAATTACTAAAAGCTTCCCTCCTCTTTATGCTGGTTTCTACTATTGGTGTTTGGTGCTTGGGTCCTGCTGTAAAAACACTTGGACAAGCATCTGCATTTTACCAAATTGCGATACAATTCTTTTTACATTTTCAATTTAATGGTTGGTTTTTAATAGCAGTAATTGCGGTGCTTTTTCGTTTTCTAAAAATTAAAAAATCAAAAACTTATCAGCAATTTTATATCACATTAATAAGTGCTACAATATTAACATTTGCATTACCAATACAATGGTATTTACCAAATAAAACACTTTTGTTTTTAAACAGTGTTGGTGTTATACTACAATTACTAACTATAGTATATTTTATTAAACTTATTAAACCTTATGCAAGAAATTATATAAAAGGCAACTTAAATTTTATTCTATATTATTTTAGTATTTCTTGTTTTGTGCTTAAAACCTTATTTCAATTGGTAACTATTATTCCAGAATTTTCACAAATAGTTATAGAACATCGCAATTTTGTAATTGGTTTTATTCATTTAATGATGCTTGGTGTAATCTCTGGATTTCTTTTTCTATTTTTATTGAATAGCGCATTAATACGAAAAACAAAATCTATATACTTTGGTTTGTATAGTTTTATTTCTGGATTTTTATTAACCGAATTATTATTACTAATTCAAGCTTGTTCCTTTTATTTTGGCAAAGGACAAATACCTAATTATTATATATTATTATTTTTATTTAGCATATTTCTTCCCTTAGGAATTGCATTTATATTATGGAATATTTTAAATTTTAAAAAGAATGAAAACAAAACCACAAAAACGACATAAAGCACTACAACCATTAAGTAGAGAACATCACCACGGATTATTATTATCTTGGAAAATAAGGACTGGATTTAATAAAAACATTGAACCAGAAAGAATTATGGAGTATGCGAATTGGTTTTTTAAAGCGCATTTAATTCCACATTTTGAAATGGAAGAAACACACATTTTCACTATTTTAAATGCAGATCATGAGCTTGTAAAAAAAGCACTAGCAGATCACAGACGCCTAAAACGACTGTTCACAAAAAATGAAAACACAGCATTAACTTTAAGTAAAATTGAAGAAGAATTAGAGCAACACATTCGTTTTGAAGAGCGTATTCTATTTCCAGAAATTCAAAAAATAGCTACAGAATCACAAATGCTTGAAATAGAAAAAATTCACCAACCTGAAGATTTTATTGATAATGAAGAAGATGTTTTTTGGAAATAATTTAAAATAATAAACACTAATATTATTCTATTTAGTCCGTTTTAATATTGGGTAATTTAAAGTAAGCTGTACTCCTTTATTTTCCTGCGTTTCTAAATTAAATTCTGCATCAATAAGTGCAGCTCTGCTTTTCATGTTTATTAATCCTGAACTAGTTTTTGCGTTTTCCAAAGAAAACCCAATACCATCGTCTGTTGCAGTAATTTGTAATGTTTCTGGTAAGTATTGTAAATCTATTTGTAAATTTTTTGCTTTAGAATACTTAATAGTATTTGCTATAAACTCTTGCAAAATTCTAAAAAGTATAATTTGATCTTTATTGTTTTTATTTTCTGGAATATTACCAGTTTTTGTTAATGTAGCATTTAGCATACGCATTCTGTTTAAACGATCTATTTCAGTTTGAACAGATTCTACAAAACCACGTTTTTGTATTACATCTTGATTTAAAGATTTCGATAAAGCACGAACCTCAGCTAGGCTTTCTTTTACAGCATTTTTACTTTCGTTAAATCGCGGTTTAATTTCTTCTGGTACTACGGTATTTAATATACTTAATTGCATATTTGCAACCGATAGTAATTGCCCTACGTTATCGTGCAATTCTTGCCCTATATACTTTAAGGTTTGTTCTTGTATTTCTGCATTTGTTTTTGCAAATGCATCATCGAACTCTTTTTGCATTTTAATTTTATCTAGTAATAGTTTGTTTTTTCTTTTCTGAAAAACTATAAAAAACAATATTATTAAAGAGCATACAATAAGCAATACACCAATCATATAAATTAATAAATAACGCTCTGCACTTGTAGAAACTCTAGAATTTTGAAGTATATATAATATCATTTTTAATTAATTTCTTGTTCTGGTTTAGACACTATTAATCCTATTGCAAAACAGCTGTACATAAATATATTAGAAATATAAATTAGTGTTCTATTTAAATTTACAAAATCTAAATCATTCTCATGATAATACTCACCAAAAATACTTAATGGCATGGTAATAAGCCACCAAATAAAAACACTAGAAGCAATATAAAAATTTATGTTTCTATAAAATTTTAAAATTTTATTAGTAAGCAATACTTCTATAAAATACAATATAACGCTACCTACTACTAAAAGGGTATTAATATAATCTAATAATGTGTAACCTGTTTTAAATAATTTATTAAAATCTTTAAAAATTAATACGAATGCAACTAGTATAAAAACATACCTACTATATTTTAAAATATCTTTAAACAATTTTATTTGTAATATTTTTTGAAAATAAACGGTATAAAATATGGTACTACCTATTGTCCAGAATAATGTATAAAACCAAAAATTATTATTTAAAAACTTATTGTTCTTAGTCCACTCATAAGATTCTATATGGTTTAAATTTGGAAATACTGCAACTAATTCT
>JBMZDY010000175.1:0-4835 GCA_049614585.1 Oceanihabitans sp. | reverse complement strand
TTTCGTATGCTTTCTTTTTTAGAATTAAAATTTTCTAAAAACATTTCTATTTTTGAAGGATTAAAACTCATTTTAACAATTCTAACAAACATCTTTTTTTTTATTTTTTAGGAATTAAAATTTACAGTAACCGTGTCCATTAATTTTAAACCCATTAAGCTAGCAGCACTTCCGCCAATATCGGTGTTGCTTTTGTATAATGCAATTTCTAAATATTTAGACGAGTTAAAAACTACCAACCCACGGCCTTCGTCTTGCCTTTCTGCTTTGGGAATATTAAAATTAACGATATCGCTATATTTTTGATATATCGTTTTAAACTTATAGTTTCTTGCAGAAATTTCGAAAGTTCTTCCTTTTTGAATTTTTTCAAAAAAAGATTTCCTAATATTGGTTATAACATTTCCATAATTGTCAATATAAATTATACTTCCAATTATTTGATTTTGCTCTTCGTTTACAAAAGGGTTTATGTTTTTAATTGGCTTTATGGTTTCTATAATTTTACCAATAACCTCAAGCGTTCCGCCACGAGCAAGATGTGTTGCAACTTTAACAAAAACATCTAATACGGGAAAGCTGGTAATAATTTTATCGTGAATATTAATTTCAACAATTTTTTCAGGCGTTATCTCTGCGCAAATCATACTCATTATTCCATTGTTGGCACAAACAAAATAGTGTCCATCTAGTTTTATTGCAATATGTTGGTTGTCTGGATTGATTTCAGAATCAATTCCTATAACATGTATGGTTCCTTTAGGGAAACTACTATAAGCATTTTGAATAATATATGCAGCTTCGGGAATACTAAAGGGAGAAACAGAATGGGAGATATCAACAATTTTTACTTCAGGCATTTCGCTATAAATAGCTCCTTTTATTGCACCAGCAAAGTGATCTTTCTCACCAAAGTCTGTTGTTAAGGTTATAATAGCCATAAATTATTGTTGATATTTTTTTTTATAATCGAACTTAAAATTGAGTAAGTTTGTTTAGCTTTCAAACAGAAAACAAATCTAATAAATTAGAATAGATTACGATAATTAAATTGCTGCGCTTTTGAACGAATTAATATTAGAATTAGAAGAAATTACTCCAAAAGAATTTTTTGGAGCTCAAAATGCAAACATAGAGCTACTAAAAAAATACTTTCCTAAACTTAAAATTGTTGCTAGAGGTAACAAAATTAAAGCATATGGAGATGAAGATTTGCTAGAAGAGTTCGACAGGAGGTTAAACATGTTAATGGAGCATTTTGGAAAGTACAACAAGTTAGACGAAAATGTAATAGAGCGAGTTTTAACCAGCCAAAGTAAAGACGACTATACAACCAGTAAAGAAAGCGGGGAAGTTATTGTACATGGCGTTAACGGAAAACTTATAAAAGCCCAAACAGCAAACCAACGTAGAATGGTAGAGCTTATGCGAAAAAACGATATGGTTTTTGCAATTGGCCCTGCAGGTACTGGAAAAACATATACAGGAGTTGCATTAGCTGTAAAAGCATTAAAAAACAAAGAAGTTAAGCGTATTATTTTAACAAGACCTGCAGTAGAAGCAGGCGAAAACTTAGGATTTCTTCCTGGCGATTTAAAAGAAAAATTAGATCCTTATATGCAACCATTATACGATGCATTACGCGATATGATTGCGCCAGAAAAATTAGCAAATTATATAGAAAACGGTACCATACAAATTGCACCTTTAGCATTTATGCGTGGACGTACCCTAGATAATGCTTTTGTAATTTTAGACGAAGGCCAAAATACTACACATGCACAAATGAAAATGTTTTTAACTAGAATGGGAAAGCATGCAAAATTCTTGTTAACAGGCGATCCAGGACAAATAGATTTACCAAGACGTACAATTTCTGGATTAAAAGAAGCGCTACTAATATTAAAAAACATAGATGGCGTTGGTATGGTTTTTCTAGACGATAAAGATGTAATTCGCCACAAACTAGTTAAAAAAGTTATTGCTGCTTATAAAAGTATAGAAAATAGAGATTAATATATTTTGAAGCTATTTCCAGCTTTCCGCTATATCTTTTTACTAGTTCTCGATACAAATTGGCAAATGCACTCGAACAAACGTAAAAAGGATGACGCTTCAATCTGGGCTAGGGCTTTTCAATAAAAAATAAAAATAGAACTAAAAATATAGATTAGCACTTCGTAAAAACAACACGTAAAGACTTTACAATACAAAATGAGTAATACAATTACAGATACCAATTTTAATTTCCCAAACCAGAAAAGCCTGTATAAAGGAAAAGTTAGAGCAGTATATAATATCAATGACGAAGAACTTGTCATGATTGCAACAGACAGATTAAGTGCATTCGATGTGGTTATGCCAAAAGGAATACCATACAAAGGGCAAATACTTAACCAAATTGCAACAAGTATGATGCAGGCTACACAAGATATAGTTCCTAATTGGTTAACCGCAACACCAGACCCAAATGTAGCAGTAGGTTATTTGTGCGAACCCTTTAAAGTAGAAATGGTAATTCGTGGCTATATGTCTGGTCATGCAGCAAGAGAATATAAAGCAGGAAAGCGCATGCTTTGTGGTATAGCAATGCCAGAAGGAATGCAAGAAAACGATAAATTTCCAGAGCCTATAATAACACCTGCAACAAAAGCAGAAATGGGAGACCATGATGAAGATATTTCTAGAGAAGATATCCTTAAAAAAGGAATCGTTTCAATAGAAGATTATGAAGTACTAGAAGATTATACTAGAAAATTATTCCAACGAGGAACAGAAATAGCAGCTTCTCGCGGATTAATTTTAGTAGATACTAAATACGAATTTGGTAAAACCAAAGACGGTAAAATTGTATTAATTGATGAAATTCATACGCCAGATTCTTCCCGTTATTTTTATGCAGCTGGTTATCAAGAAAGACAAAATAATGGCGAAGCACAAAAACAGCTATCTAAAGAGTTTGTAAGACAATGGTTAATTGCTAATAATTTTCAAGGTTTAGAAGGGCAAACGGTTCCTATAATGAGTGATGCTTATATACAATCGGTAAGTGAGCGATACATAGAGTTATACGAAAAAATTATGGGAGAAACCTTTGTAAAAGCAGATGTTGCAAACATAGAAGCGCGTATAGAGAAAAACGTATTAGCTTATTTAAAAGAAAAATAATCTTGAATACTATTTTGGCAGTGGACTAATAATTTCTACATTTTGAAATGCTATGGCGCCACGAATAACGCTAGAAATTACAGTTTGTAAAGCCTCTATAATCTGCATTTTCAATTCGCTTTTATGATAAATTAAACTCACTTCACGCGCAGGAGAAGGAGCATTAAAATAACGCAGTTTTTCTTTGGCATGCTCGTGCATATCTAGCGTATGTAAATAGGGCAAAAGGGTCATGCCTAAGCCTTCGTTAGATAGTTTTATAAGGGTTTCCATGCTGCCACTTTCCAGCTGGAAAGAATCTTCATTATGTGTTTTAAATGCCTTACAAAGATTTATTACACCATCTCTAAAACAATGACCATCTTCTAGTAAAAGCATATCGTCTATTTCTAAATCCGAAGTTTCAATTTTTTTCTTTTCGTAAAGCCTATGGTTTTTTGGTAAGTAACCAACAAAGGGTTCAAAATACAAAACACGCTCTTTAATAGATTCGTTTTGTAAAGGTGTTGCAGCAATAGCAGCATCTAAGTGACCTTCGTTAATACGCGATATAATTTCTTCGGTTGTAAGTTCTTCAATTTTTAATTTAACTTTTGGGTACTTTTTAATAAAGGTCTTTAAAAACATTGGTAATAAAGTTGGCATAATAGTAGGAATAATTCCTAATTTAAATTCGCCACCAATAAATCCTTTTTCTTGGTCTACAATGTCTTGAATTCTGTACGATTCGTTAACAATATTCTTTGCTTGATTTACTATTTTCTTACCAACTTCGGTTAACTCAATAGGTTTTTTACTTCTATCAAAAATCAATATATTTAACTCATCCTCAAGCTTTTGTATTTGCATGCTCAACGTTGGTTGTGTAACGAAACATTTTTCTGCAGCTTTGGTAAAATTTTTATTTTCGGCAACTGCCAATACGTAATATAATTGTGTAATTGTCATAGTTATCAATTTAAGCTATAAAAATATAAAAACTATCAATAAATCTTATAGTTAGGACTGTTAATTATAAATTAAATTTGTAGTAGATATAAAAAACATACTAAAAATGAAATTAAATAGCATAGGATTAGAAGTAACAAAAACAGAAGAAATTGCAACAAATTTGAATAATTTGTTAGCAAATTTTCAAATTTATTATCAAAATTTAAGAGGTATACACTGGAATATTAAAGGCAAAAGGTTTTTTGAACTGCATGTGAAATTTGAAGAATTATATACCGATGCAAATATAAAAGTAGATTTAATAGCAGAAAGAATATTAACCTTAGGTAAAACACCTTTGCATACTTTTGATGCCTATACAAAATTGGCAAAAGTACCAATTGGTGAAAATGTATCGGAAGACGTAAAAGCAGTTCGATTAATTGTAGATTCTATAAGAGAATTGTTACAATTAGAAAGGTATATTTTGCAAATTTCAGATGAAGCTAGCGACGCAGGAACCAATGCATTGATTAACGATTTTATAACCGAACAAGAAAAAACTGTTTGGATGCTGAAAGCTTGGCTAAAAGAAACCGTCTAATGCATTAAATCTTTACTTTAAGATGGGATTAATAGCTATGAAAAAGCCATGATAAGTAAAATTATCATGGCTTTATTTTTATAATACAATTTATGAATAGGCTACTCATTGCTAGTAAATAGTAAATTTAAGC